>NZ_LGCW01000071.1:0-12924 GCF_001279365.1 Streptomyces sp. NRRL F-5755
GTACCAGGCCGGTGATTTCCCGCCATACGCCCCGCATGGATCTACTGTCCCGCGGGGCGGGCAGGGCTACCACCCCCTGTGGATAACTCGGGTGACGGAGTTGTCCCGACGTGCACTCGCACCGCTGCTGACCAGGCCATACGGGCAGGCCGCCCCCACCCACACGCCCAGCCAAGCCGTACGGGCAGACCGGCCCCCACCCGCACCCCCAACCCAAACCGCACGGGCAGATCAACCCCCACCCGCACCTCAGCACCACGCCACCCCAGCGTCAGTTACCCACCCCGCAAGCCCTCACCAACACCAACCGCCCCTCAACCCCAAGCCCCGAACCAGCCCATCACAGCACCTCAGCCCCCGGCCAGCCTCTCCCTCACCCCGGATAAACCGGCGCCTTCCCATCCTTGGCCACCGTCTTCCAATTCGCGTCCTGCGGCAGCCGCACTATGCCCTCGGCCCCGTCGGCGATCAGCGGCCTCGCCTCGTCCTCCGAAGCCGTCACCGCCTTCACCCCGTTGACGCCGGGCAGCGTCTGCGCGCTCGACGCCGAGCCGTCGGTCTCCATGTACTGCATCTGCTGCACCCCGCCGGACTGCCTGCCGACGACCACGAGCCGGCTGCCGCCCGCCCAGGACGCCGCCACCACGTCCTCCAACTGGGGCGCGACCGGACGCAGTTCCTCCACCGACAGCACCGGGTGCTGAGCCGTCCCGCCGCGCTCGACCCGGCCGAGCTGCAGCGTCGTACGCCCCTTGTCCTCGACCAGCACCGCGATCCGGATGCCGTCGGACGCCACCTTGATCGACTTGATCCGCCGGTCGCCGAGGCCGGGCACCGTCACCACGTCCGGCGTCCCCTTGCCCCCGCGCAGCCGCAGCAGCCGCGATCCCTTGTCGCTGCGGTCCGCTATCCACAGATCGCCCAGGCCGTCCCAACTGGGTGCGGAGAATCCGTTGTTGGCAGTGCTGTTCAGCAACGCCGGACCGCGTTCGGTGCCGTACTCCAGCGGCACCACGTACAGCGACCTGCCGTCGGCCGAGACGCCCGCGGCGGTCTCCTCGTCGCGCGAGATGGCGATCGAGATCAGCGGGGTCTTCCCGCTGCCGAACGGCCCCGGCACCGGCTGCGGTTCCGTGGTCGTGTCCGGCATCCTGACCACCTTCTGGTCAGCGGCGATGAAGTACTCCTGGGCGGTCCGCCCGGCGTGCTTGCGCGGCGCGAACTCGCTGTTGGCCCGCTCCTGCGTCAGGACGCACAGCCGGCCGCCCCGCTCGTCCCGCAGTTCCACCTCGCTGATCTTCGACGCCCGGGTGATGTCCTGGACGGTGAAGAACAGCTGCGCCGCCATCCGCCGGCACTGCGCCGGTCCCGCGGCGGCCGCCCGCTTGCTGAGGTTCACCCGCAGCGCGTTGGAGTCGTCGAGCGCCAGACCGGTGCTCTTGAGGGTGGTGCCCGTCGGGAACGCCGAGGCGGTGACCTGGTTCAGCCAGTTCGTGGGCCCCTCCAGCAGCGCGGCCACGCTCGCGGTGACCGGGTCTATCCGCTGCCGCAGGTAGACGGGGTCGGCGACCAGTACGTTGTGGCCCGCCTTGGCCGACTGCGCCTCCGACTTGTAGTCGGCGAAGTAGTACTTGTTGACGGACCGGTAGATGCGCTGGAAGTCGGACTGCCCGAGCACCAGCCCGTTCGGCAGCCGGTCGATGCGCCACTGCCCGTCTTCCTTGGTCAGGTGGATGGTCTGCTTGTACCCCTTCTCCTCCGGGGTGTACGCGTGATTACGGTCGACGGTGGCGACCTGACTGCCGGACAGCGTGATCGTGTAGCCGTTCGGGTCCTCACGGTTGGCCTGGCCCACGGGCTCGGCCGCCGGGCGCTGCTGGAGCACATGCGTCGCCGAGAACGGCTGCCACGTCTTCTTCGCCGACTTGGCCAGGTACTGCACGGCCGTACTGAAATCCACCTCGTCGCTCGTCGTCGCGTCGAGGAAGCCACTGACGATCTCGGTCGGCTGCGCCCCGTCCTGCGGCGGCACACCGTAGACGCGTACCTGCGAGTCGGCCTCCGCGCGCGGCGACTGGTCGACCGCCTGCATGTCCCCGCTGTCGGGCATCGACGCGCACCCGGCCAGCAGCAACGCGCCACAACCGAGCACCGCACCCGTACGTACGCGCATGCCCTTGCCACCGGCGCCGCCGCGCAACCTCAGGCGCCCCCGGGAACCACCCCGCGCCCGCGCCACCACATCCCCGGCGCGCACCCCGGCGCGCGACTCCCCACGCATCTCGGCATGGTCCTCGGCACGCGCCTCAGCGCCCGCTCCCGGGCCTGTCTCAGCGCCCACGAACCTCGTCCTCCCGCTCCGCGCCCGCTCCGTTCCTGGCCTCCCGGCTCAGCCCACGCCCAGCACCGTCACCCGACACTCCGCCGCCCTCACCAGCCGCACGCCCGCGTACGCCATCCCGGCGTACGCCATCGGCTCCGCCGCCTCCGCGTACGCCGTTCCCCCGCACGTCAGCCTCCCGCACACCCCCGACACCATCAGCCTCGTCACTCCGCGAAACCTCGCCACCATCCGGACCGGCATCCGTACGGACCCCACCACCACGGGCCCCATCAGCCCCATCAGCAGCGCCAGCCCCCACCTCAGCGGCCCTCTGCGCAGGAGTCAGCGGCTCCAGAGGCCACGGTTCCGCCAGCCGCTGCTGCGGCGGGATGGCGGCCGTAGCCGTCCGCACCGCCGCCGCGCCGCGCGGCAGCCCCGAGCCGGCCGCCTCCAGGTTGCGCCGGGAGTCCTCCGGCTCCAGCGGTATCGGGGAGCCGCGCAGCGCCTCCCCGGCCGTACGCGGCAGCGTCAGCCGGAACTGCGAGCCGCCGCCCGGCTCGCCCCACGCCTGCAGCCAGCCGCCGTGCAGCCGCGCGTCCTCGACCGCGATCGACAGGCCCAGCCCCGTACCGCCGGTCGTACGGGCCCGTGCCGGGTCCGCGCGCCAGAAGCGGTTGAAGACGCGCGCCGCCTCTCCCGGCTTCAGGCCCACGCCGTAGTCGCGTACGGCGACGGCCACCGCGCCGCCGTTCTTGCCGCCGACCGCGGCCAGCCGCACCAAGACGTCCCGGCCCTCGCCGTGCTCCACCGCGTTGACGACCAGGTTGCGCAGCACCCGCTCGACGCGGCGGGCGTCTGCCTCCGCGATCACCGGCCGCTCGGCTCCGCGCACCACGAACCGGGTGCCCTTGCGCTCCGCCAGCGGCTCGGCGCCCTCCAGGACCCGGTTCACCACGTCCCGCAGGTCGATCGGCTCGGCCTCCAGGGCGGCGGCGCCGGCGTCGAAGCGGCTGATCTCCAGCAGCTCGGCGAGCAGCGACTCGAAGCGGTCGAGCTGCCCGCGCAGCAGCTCGGCGGAGCGCGCGGTCACCGGATCGAAGTCCTCGCGCGCGTCGTGGATGACGTCGGCGGCCATCCGTACGGTCGTCAGCGGCGTCCGCAGCTCGTGCGACACGTCGGAGACGAACCGGCGCTGCATCCGGGACAGCTCCTCCAGCTGCTGGATCTTGACCTGGAGGTTCTGCGCCATCTTGTTGAAGGATTCGCCGAGCCGGGCGATGTCGTCCTCGCCGGTGACCTTCATCCGTTCCTGGAGCAGCCCGGCGGCCAGCCGCTCGGAGATGCCCGCGGCCATCCGTACGGGGGTGACGACCTGCCGGACCACCAGCCAGGCGATCGCGCCGAGCAGTACGACGACGAACACCCCGGCCGTCGCCAGGGTCCCCTTCACCAGGCTGAGCGACTTCTCCTCCTGACTGAACGGGAAGAGGTAGTACAGCTGGTACGGGTTGCTGTTCACGTCGTTGAGCCGCTTGCCGATGATGATCGCCGGCTCGCCCTCCTCCGACCCGACCCGCTTGATCTGCGTGGACTGGCGGAAGGTGCCGGTCTTGGTGTCCAGCATCCGGCGCATCTCGGCGGGCACGCTGCGCTCGGGGTCGACGTCTCCGGAGGCGCGTGGACCGCGGGTGTCCGGGCTGCTGTCGCCGAAGGGCTCCTCCACGGCCGATCCGGAGCTGAGCGCCACCACGGAGAAGACGCCCTGGCCGCCGCTGGCGAGCTGTTCGACCAGGCTGGTCAGCCAGGTCGCGGAGTCCTGCGAGCCGCGGTTGCCGGACCGTACGGGGTCGTCGCCGCGGCTGTCGGTGGCGCCGTCGGCCAGCTTCTGCGCCACCGCGAACCCGCCGGCCGCCTGGCTCTGCGCGGCCTGCCGCTTGGCCTCCAGCAGGCCGTTGCGGACCTGACCGATGACCACGACGCCGAGCAGCAGCACCACGCCCAGCGACATCAGCAGGGTCGTGGCGACCACGCGGAGCTGGATGTTGCGGCGCCACAGGCGCAGCGCGGGCAGCAGCGGACGGCGTATCCAGCGGCCGAAGAGGCGCAGCATGGGATGGACCGGGCCGGCGGTGGCCCTGTCGGACAGCAGGCGCGCGGGCATCGCCCGGAGCCGGTCCCCGGGCCGCTCCGACCGTCCCGGCCGGGCAGCGGACCGTGCCGCGCCACCTGCGGGACGCTCAGCCGTCCCCGCGGCGCGTATGCGGTCCTCCGACCGCTCCGAACGCTCCGGCTTCTCGGGCTTCTCGCCTTCCGCGCCCTGCCCGGACGCCGTTCCGTTGGTCTGCCCGTTCGTCCCCGCGGTCAGCCGCGCACGAAAACACCGGAAAAGCGACATATCACCTGCCGTACGGACGGTCCGCCCCTGCTCGTCCGCCGGGGCCGAACCGTCCCGGGACATGTCAGCTGGGCCCGGCCTTATAGCCGACGCCGCGCACCGTCACCACGATCTCCGGGCGCTCCGGGTCCTTCTCGACCTTGGAGCGCAGCCGCTGCACGTGCACGTTCACCAGCCGCGTGTCGGCGGCGTGCCGGTAGCCCCAGACCTGTTCGAGCAGCACCTCGCGGGTGAACACCTGCCACGGCTTGCGGGCGAGCGCCACCAGCAGGTCGAACTCCAGCGGCGTCAGCGCTATCGACTGGCCGTTGCGCTTGACCGAGTGGCCCGCCACGTCGATGACGAGATCGCCGATGGCCAGCTGCTCGGGCGCCGGCTCCTCCGAGCGGCGCAGCCGGGCCCGGATGCGGGCCACCAGCTCCTTGGGCTTGAACGGCTTGACGATGTAGTCGTCCGCCCCCGACTCCAGGCCGACCACCACGTCGACCGTGTCACTCTTCGCGGTCAGCATGACGATCGGCACACCGGACTCGGCCCGGATCAGCCGGCACACCTCTATGCCGTCCCTCCCGGGCAGCATGAGGTCGAGCAGCACGAGGTCCGGCTTGGTCTCCCGGAAGGCGGCGAGCGCCTTGTCCCCGTCGGAGACGAACGACGGTTCAAAGCCTTCGCCGCGCAGCACGATGCCGAGCATCTCTGCCAGTGCGGTGTCGTCGTCGACGACCAGGACGCGTCCCTTCATTCGGCCATCATCCCATTACCTGATCGTGACTTACCCAATCGTGACGTGGAACACAGCTCCGCGAGGCCGCCCGGAGTGACCGGCGAGGCCACTCCGGCCTCCGTGACGATCGCCGTCACAAGATCGGCCGGCGTCACGTCGAAGGCCGGGTTGTAGGCCAGCGCGCCCAGCGGAGCCACCGGCACCCCGGTGCCGGCCTCCGTCCCGGCGCCGGGCACGTACGGCGCCGCGATTTCCGTCACCTCGTGCCCGGGCCGCTGCTCCACCTCTATGAGCGCACCGTCCGCCGTCGCCAGGTCCACCGTGCTCGTCGGCGCCACCACGATGAACGGTACGTGGTGGTAGCGGGCCAGCACGGCCAGCGGATAGCTCCCCACCTTGTTGGCGACCGAGCCGTCCGCCGTGATCCGGTCCGCGCCGATCAGTACGGCATCCACCTCCCCCGCCGCGAAGAGCGACCCGGCCGCCCCGTCCGCGAGCAGTGTGTACGGCATGCCCGTACGTGCCGCCTCGTACGCGGTCAGCCGCGCGCCTTGCAGGAGCGGCCGCGTCTCGTCGACCCACAGCCGCCGCAGCTCGCCGGCCCGGTGCGCCGCCAGCGCCACCGCCAGGGCGGTCCCCTCGCCACCGGACACCAGGGCTCCGGTGTTGCAGTGGGTGAGTATGCGGTGTCCGCCACCGGGCAGCAGCTCGCCCAGCAGTTCCAGCCCGTGCGCGGCCATCTTGGTGCTGGCCTCGGCGTCCTCCGCGTGGACGGCCCGCGCCTCGGCCAGTGCCGCGGCGGCGGCCAGTTCGCGGTCCGCCCCGCCCTCGACCGCGGCCCGGTAGGCGTCGGCGGCCCTGCGCACGCCGTATCCGAGGTTGACCGCCGTCGGGCGGGCGTGCGCCAGGGTGTCGGCCGCGTCGGCCACGTCGAATCCCCGTGCCGCGGCGAGGGCGACTCCGTACGCCCCGGCGATGCCCAGCAGCGGAGCGCCGCGCACAGCCAGCGTGCGGATCGCCTGCACCAGCGCCGGAACGTCCGTACACACCAGTTCGATCTCTTCGGTCGGCAGCCGTGTCTGATCGAGGAGGACCAGTACGGGTCCCTCGGGAAGCTCCTCCCAACGCAGTGACGGAACCACGGGAGCGTCGGCGCCCGCCTCGGACTTCTCGTAGCGATCGGCCATCCGCCCAGTCTGCCGCCGACGACGGGCGGAGCAGAAGGGTTCCCCCGTGCAAGGGCGCCCCTCCGGACAAGGGCCCGGGGACGCGCGCCCCCGTGCCATGACACGATGACAGGCACTGCGGACGTCGGACCCCGGCCGTTCGAACGGGCGGGAATCAAAAAGGAGCGACGATGAACAACTCTCCGGGCTGGGCCTCGCCCGGATCCTCCCCTTCCGACGAGCCGGACCGCACCGCGCAGGACCGGCCCGCCGCGGACCGGGCCGGAGCGGACACCCCGGCCGAACCGACCGGCTCCACCGGTACGACAGGCCCTGCGGAACCCGCGGGCCCGGCCGGCGCCGGTGCGTCCGGCGACTCCTCGGTCCCGCCGCAGTGGTCCAAGGAGCAGCCTCCCGCCGGCCAGTGGTCCGCGCCCGCCGGCGGCACCGGCCGCGGCGGGCAGGGCGCGCCCGGCGGCCAAGGCGGCTGGGGCGGGCAGCAGCCCGGCTGGGGTGGCCACCCCGGTGGGGGCGGCCAGCCGGGCTGGGGAGGAAGGCCGGGCTGGGGAGCGCCCTGGGCGCCGCCGCCCGCCGCGAAGCCGGGAGTGATCCCGCTCCGCCCGCTGGGCGTCGGCGAGATCCTCGACGGCGCGGTCTCCACCATGCGCGCCCACTGGCGCACCGTCCTCGGCATCTCGCTGGTCGTGGCGGTCGTCGCGCAGGCCGCGAACACGATCGTCACCGGCCTCTGGTTCCGCGGCGCCGGGGACTTCTCCACGCTGGACAACAACCCCGACGCCTCCCTGAGCGAGGCCCTGGACGCGGTCGACAACACCCTCATCGGCAGCGCCCTCACCTCGCTCATCGGGCTGCTCGGCACGATCATCGTCACCGCGCTGCTCACCATCGTCGTCAGCCGGGCCGTCCTGGGACGTTCGGTGTCGACGGGCGAAGCCTGGCGGGACGCCCGGAGCCGGCTGCCGCGGCTGCTCGGGCTGCTGCTCCTGCTGCCCCTGGTCTTCTCGGTCGTCGTCCTCCTGGGCATGGTGCCCGGCATCATCGTCACCGCGGTGGGCCCGGCCGCCGTCGGTGTCCCGCTCACCCTGCTCGGCGGGCTGGGCGCGGTCGTCGTGGGCGTCTGGCTGTGGGTCCGCTTCAGTCTCGCCGCCCCGGCGCTGATGCTGGAGAAGCAGGGCGTCATCGCCTCCATGCGGCGCTCGGCCAAGCTGGTGCGGGGCGCGTGGTGGCGGGTCCTGGGCGTGCAGCTCCTGACGTACGTGCTGATCGCCGTCGTCGGGATGATCGTCCAGATTCCGGCCACGATCATCGCCGTCCTCGTCAGCGGCGAGAGCCTGACGGCGTGGACCGAGGGCACGGGCGGCACCAGCTGGACGTTCCTGATCGTGCTGGGCATCGGTTCCGTGATCACTTCCGCAGTCACCTACCCCATCAGCGCGGGCGTCACGGCGCTCCTCTACATGGACCAGCGGATCCGCCGCGAGGCCCTCGACCTGGAACTCGCCCGCGCCGCCGGCCTGCCCGGCTACGGTGCGGACGTCCCCGGGCAGCAGGCTCCCGGCCCGCACGGCACCGGGCCGGACAGCACCGGCCAGGGCCCCGCCGGCCCCACACCGGGAAGCTGATGCGGTGACGGTTGGGGGGCGGACTGCCGTGCTCGCCCGTCTGATGACGGGCTCCGGCGATGACGGACCGGTGACGATCCCGCGTGGGCCCGCCCGTGAGGCGGCCGAGCGCGAGCTTTCCGATCCGCGGTACCACCAGAACGACCCGAACCTGCTCCAGCGTGCCTTGAACTGGTTCTGGGAGCGCATCGGCGATCTCTTCAACGCCGCTGCCGGGGCCACGCCGGGGGGCTGGGCCGGGCTCATCGCCGTCGTCCTCGTCGTCGTGCTGCTCGCCGTCGCCCTGCGGCTCCGGCTGGGCGCCCTGCGCCGTACCCCCACGTCAGGGGGCGGCGCGCTCTTCGGGGACCGTCCCCGTACGGCCGCGGAACACCGTGCCGCCGCCGAACAGCACTCTGCCGACAGCCGCTGGACCGAGGCCGTGCAGGAACGGATGCGGGGCCTCGTCCTCGCCTTGGAGGAACGTGCCCTGCTCACCCCGGGCCCCGGGCGTACCGCCGACGAGGCCGCGACGGAGGCGGGCCGGATGCTGCCGGCCCACGCCGAGCGCCTGCGTGCGGCGGCCCGGACGTTCGACGACGTCACGTACGGCGGGCGTCCCGGTACGGAACGGGAGTACGCCCTGCTGAGCAGCCTCGACACCGATCTGCAGCACAGCAAGCCCCAGCCGGCCAGCGCCGCGACCGCCCTCGACGGGAGCGGCACATGAGCGCCACCACGACTGCCACGACTTCCCTCGCGCCCACCGGGCGCCGCGTGTGGACCCGCTCGCGCGGGCTGCTCGCCGGTCTTCTCGTCCTCGTCCTGGGCGGGGTCGGTCTCGCGGTCCTGCGCTCCGGTGACCAGCACGGACGCCTCGACCCCCGGTCGGTGGACCGCTACGGCAGCGGTGCCGTCGCCACGCTCCTCGCCGACCGCGGTGTCGACACCCGCGTCGTGACCACCACGGACGAGGCAGCCGCCGCGGCCGGGCCCGACACCACCGTGCTCGTCGCCGACCCCGATCTGCTGACCCGCGGTCAGCTGGGCTCCCTCCACCGGGCCACCGGACGCGCGGCCGGCCGCACCGTCCTGCTCTCCCCCAGCTCGCCCGCACTGGACGTCTTCGCTCCCGGGACCGAGGCCGGAGCGCCCGCCGAGGTGCGTCCGCTCGATCCGAACTGCGCGCTGCCCGCGGCCAGGAGCGCCGGCGACGCGGAACTCGGCGGCCTGCGCTACTCGACCTCCGCCACCGGCGCCGACCGCTGCTACCCCAGCAGCGGCAAGGCCACCCTGCTGCGTCTGCCGACCGAGGCCGGCGGCGACACCGTGCTGCTCGGCGCCCCCGACATCCTCTACAACCACCGTCTCGCCGAGCGCGGCAACGCCTCGCTCGCCCTGCAACTGCTCGGTTCGCGCAAGCATCTGGTCTGGTACCTCCCCTCCGTCAGCGACCCTTCGTCCACGCAGGACGGCCGGCGCAGCTTCTTCGACCTCATCCCCTCCGGCTGGAACTGGGCGCTGCTCCAGCTTCTGATCGCCGCCGCGCTCGCCGGCGTCTGGCGGGCCCGCCGGCTCGGCCCCCTCGTCCCCGAGCGCCTGCCGGTCACCGTCCCCGCCGCCGAGACCACGGAGGGACACGCCCGCCTCTACGAGCAGACCGGCGCCCGCGACCGGGCAGCCGCCGTCCTACGGGCCGCCGCCCGCACCCGGCTCGCACCCTTCACCGGCGTGTCTCCCACCCACGCCCACACTCCCGACGTCCTCCTTCCGGCCGTCGCCGCGCGGCTGCCCGCGGACGCGGCATCCGGCACGGCCCTGCACTCCCTCCTCTTCGGCCCGCCGCCCGCCGACGACAAGGCCCTGGTCACCCTGGCCGACCAGCTCGACAACCTGGAACATTCGATCCTGTCCCCAGAGAGGCACGACCCCCGTGAGCACCCCGACAGCTGACAGCGCCCGAGCCTCCCTGGAGGCCGTACGTACCGAGATCGCCAAGGCCGTCGTCGGCCAGGACCCGGCCGTCACCGGCCTGGTCGTCGCGCTGCTCTGCCGCGGTCACGTCCTCCTCGAAGGCGTCCCCGGCGTTGCCAAGACCCTGCTCGTACGCGCGCTCTCGGCAACCCTGGAACTCGACACCAAGCGCGTTCAGTTCACCCCCGATCTGATGCCGAGCGATGTCACCGGCTCGCTCGTCTACGACTCGCGCAGCTCGGAGTTCTCCTTCCAGCCCGGCCCGGTCTTCACCAACCTGCTGCTCGCCGACGAGATCAACCGCACCCCGCCGAAGACCCAGGCGTCCCTGCTCGAAGCCATGGAGGAGCGCCAGGTCACCGTCGACGGGACGCCTCGCGCCCTGCCCGAGCCGTTCCTCGTCGCCGCCACGCAGAACCCCGTCGAGTACGAAGGCACCTATCCGCTGCCCGAGGCCCAACTCGACCGGTTCCTGCTCAAGCTGACGGTGCCGCTGCCCGCCCGCCAGGACGAGATCGACATCCTGGCCCGGCACGCTCAGGGCTTCAGCCCGCGCGACCTCGACGCAGCCGGCCTGCGTCCGGTCGCAGGCGCCGCCGATCTCGAAGCGGCCCGGGCCGCGGTGGCCAAGACCGCCGTATCCCCCGAGGTCACCGGTTACATCGTCGATATCTGCCGTGCCACGCGCGAATCCCCCTCGCTCTCCCTCGGCGTCTCTCCCCGAGGCGCCACCGCCCTGCTCTCCACCTCACGGGCCTGGGCCTGGCTCACCGGCCGCGACTACGTCATCCCCGACGACGTGAAGGCCCTTGCCCTGCCCACCCTCCGGCACCGTGTCCAGCTCCGCCCGGAGGCCGAGATGGAAGGCGTCACCGCCGACTCCGTCATCAACTCCGTCCTCGCCCACCTTCCCGTCCCCCGCTGAGACCAGCCGTGGCCCTGACCGGACGCACCGCACTCATCTCCGCCCTCGGAGCTCTCTTCGTCGGCCTCCTGCTGCCCAGCTGGACCGGCATCCTCACCGTCCAACTCGCCCTGCTGCTAGCAATTTTGTGCGACCTGGCGCTCGCCGCGCCAGTGCGGAAGCTCCAGTTCACCCGAACCGGTGACACATCCGTTCGACTGGGCCAGGCAGCACAGACGCACCTGACCATCACCAACCCGGACCGCCGCCTGCTGCGCGCCCAGCTCCGCGACGCATGGCCGCCCAGCTCCTTCCGCCCCGGCACGGAGGCCCCGGCCTCCCGCCACCGCCTGCGCATCCCCGGCGCCGAGCGCCGCCGCGTCACTACGGCGCTCCAGCCCACCCGCCGCGGCGACCACCACGCCGTCCGCGTCACGGTCCGCTCCTACGGCCCGCTCGGCCTGGCCGCCCGCCAAGGCAGCCACCACGTCCCGTGGACCGTCCGCGCCCTGCCGCCCTTCACCAGCCGCAAGCACCTGCCCGGCAAGCTGGCGCGGCTGCGCGAACTGGACGGCCGTACGAGCATCCTGACGCGCGGCGAGGGCACCGAATTCGACAGCCTCCGCGACTACACGCCCGGCGACGACACCCGCTCCATCGACTGGCGCGCCACCGCGCGCCGCCAGACCGTGGCGGTACGCACCTGGCGCCCGGAACGCGACCGGCGCATCCTCCTGGCCCTCGAAACCGGCCGCACCTCGGCCGGCCGGGTCGGCGACACGCCGCGGCTGGATGCCTCCATGGACGCGGCACTGCTGCTCGCTGCCCTGGCTTCCCGTGCCGGCGACCGCGTGGACCTCCTCGCGTACGACCGCCGGGTACGGGCCTCCGTCCAGGGCCGCGCGGCCGGTGACCTCCTGCCCGCGCTGACCGAGGCCCTCGCGCCCCTCGAACCCGAACTCGTCGAGGCGGACACCCGCGGGCTGGCCGCGGCGATTCACCGCAGCACGCCGCGCCGTTCCCTGATCGTCCTCTTCACCGGCCTCGACACGGCCCCGGTGGAAGAAGGACTGCTGCCCGTGCTCCCCGGCCTCACCCAGCGCAACGAGGTCGTCGTCGCCGCGGTGGCGGACCCCCGCATAGAGGAGATGGCCGCTTCCCGGCACACGCCCCAGGCCGTGTACGCCGCAGCCGCCGCCGAACAGACCCGCGCGGCCCGCCGCCGCAGCGCCGACCGCCTGCGCAGCCAGGGCGTCACGGTTATCGACTCCACACCCGCGCGTCTCGCCCCTGACCTGGCGGACGCGTATCTCTCCCTGAAGGCCGCCGGTCGGTTGTAGGGCACCAGGGCTGGGCTGAAGGAAGCCTGCTGTGGACGGTCCGCGCTAGTAGTCGCGGTCGTGTGCAGCAGGCTTCTTTGCGTCTGTCTGCTTGCGTCCGTCTCTTGAGTCTCTTGCGGATGCGGATGCGGGTGCCTGGGTCCGGGCGCACGGACCGGTAAAGCAGCCGGAGCCGGCGTCCGGGCTGGTAGCAGGCCCAGACGGCAGTGGGTAGCGCAGGCGTGGAGATGGGCAGCTGAGAGCGTCCTGACGGCCCGCTCACCGGCCTGCTCCATCTACCGCGTCCCTTGAACGCAACATGCCCCGCACCACTCGGTGCGGGGCATGTTCTCCATGTTTGGAGAACAAATAAAAAAGCTCCGGTCCCTGAACCTTCTGGTTCAGGGACCGGAGCTGAATAATTGTTCGGCGGCGTCCTACTCTCCCACAGGGTCCCCCCTGCAGTACCATCGGCGCTGAAAGGCTTAGCTTCCGGG
>NZ_LGCW01000072.1:0-12567 GCF_001279365.1 Streptomyces sp. NRRL F-5755
CCCTCAACACCACCCGCCGCGGCGCCCCCAAAACCCGTACATCCGCACGCGGATCCCCGTCGTACACCACCAGATCCGCCGGCGCGCCTTCCTCCAGCCCCGGCCGCCCCAGCCACCGCCGCGCCCCCCACGTCGTGGCGGCGAGCGCGTCCACCGGAGGGATGCCCGCCTTGGTCAGTTCGGCGACTTCCTGTGCGATGAGGCCGTGCGCGAGCGAGCCGCCGGCGTCGGTGCCGGCGAAGATGGGCACGCCGGCGTCGTACGCGGCGCGTACCGTGTCGTAGCGGCGCTCGTGCAGGCTCCGCATGTGGCTCGCCCAGGCGGGGAACTTCTTCTCACCCCCGGCCGCCAGGGTGGGGAAGGTGGCGATGTTCACCAGGGTGGGGACGATCGCCACGCCCCGCTCGGCGAAGAGCGGAATCGTCTCCTCCGTGAGGCCGGTGGCGTGTTCGATGCAGTCGATGCCCGCCTCGACCAGCGGGGCGAGGGTCTCTTCGGCGAAGCAGTGCGCGGTGACCCGGGCCCCGAGCCGGTGCGCCTCCGCGATGGCCGCTTCGACGGCGCCGCGCGGCCAGCAGGCGCCCAGGTCACCGGTCTCGCGGTCGATCCAGTCGCCGACGAGCTTGACCCAGCCGTCGCCGCGCCGGGCCTCCCGCGCGACGTAGGCGACCAGGTCCTCGGGCTCGATCTCGTGGGCGTAGTTGCGGATGTAGCGGCGGGTGCGGGCGATGTGCCGCCCGGCGCGGATGATGCGCGGCAGGTCCTCGCGGTCGTCGATCCAGCGCGTGTCGGACGGCGAGCCGGCGTCGCGGAGCAGCAGCGTGCCCGCCTCCCGCTCGGTGAGCGCCTGTTTCTCGCTGGTCGCCTCGTCCACCGGCCCGTGCGCGTCGAGTCCCACGTGGCAGTGGGCGTCGACCAGTCCGGGCAGCGCCCAGCCCCGTACGGTCGTCACCTCCCGCGCGCCCGTGGGCCGCTCGTACGTCACCCGGCCGCCGACGACCCAGAGTTCGTCGCGCACGTCGTCCGGCCCGGCCAGGACCCTCCCCTTGATGTGCAGCACCACGCTCTCACTCATGGCCGCACTGTATGACGCGCTCTACGCCGGGCGGCACCGGGACCGGGGGCGGGCCGGCGCGCGCGGGCCGTCTTTCGGCCCATGCTCCGGTCGGGCGTTGTCCGCAGGGCCGCGCACGGTGGCCGGCGATTCACTCGGTTCCCATCCGCCGGTCTCCGTCACGTCAACACCCTGGACGCTCCGCCTTTTCTTGCGGTACACCTTTTATCGGTGAATTCTCAATTCATAAGTGCGCAGCTTCCCGTATTCTTCTGCCCGCTTTTTCGCAGCTCAAACGCCAAGATTTCGCTAGGGCTGGAGCAGATAATTCCAGCGGGTCGCCAGGACGTTACGGAGCTGTGACCGACCCCACAACACGTCCGCTTCACCCCATATTTTCCGGGCAAACCGGGACATCGCGCGGGTGTTTCGCGCGCTCGTGCGCCCCCGCGCGATAACACAAGAACCCCCGCCCACGTAACCCCTCCCCCCGATGCATTTTCCTTTTTCCCTGGGTAAATTGAATTCGCATGACCGCCGCGCAAGCAGACCATGCAGGTGCCCGAAGCGATATCAGAGAAATGCCGGAGGGCTTCAAGCTCGACACCCCACGCGTGGAGGACGGAGCCGCGATCTGGCGCATCGCCCGCGACTCCAAGGCACTGGACCTGAACTCCTCCTACAGCTACCTGCTGTGGTGCCGGGACTTCGCCGCCACCTCCGCCGTCGCCCGCGACGGCGCGGGCGAGCCGGCCGCCTTCGTCACCGGCTACCTCCGTCCCGAGTCCCCGCAGACGCTGTTCGTCTGGCAGATCGCCGTCGACGCGGCGCACCGCGGCCGCGGGCTGGCCGCCGCCCTCCTGGACGGCCTGGTCGCCCGTACCGCGGAGGAACGGGACGTGCGCCGGCTGGAGACCACGATCACCGCGGACAACGCGGCGTCCAACCGGCTGTTCGCCTCCTTCGCCGAACGCCACGGCGCGCCCCTGACGCGCGAGGTCCTCCTCGACGCCGGGCTCTTCCCCGAGCAGGGGCACGACGCCGAGGTACTGCACCGCATCGGCCCGTTCGGTGCCCCCGCCGGGGACCGGCCCGGCGCCCACGCCGGGCTCCGGCCCTGACCGCACCGACAGCCCCCTGACTTCTCCCCCGCTCACGCCACTCATCTCCCAGGAGCATGCTGTGACCATCACCCAGCCCGACCTGAGCGTCTTCGAGACCCTGGAGTCGGAGGTGCGCAGCTACTGCCGCGGTTGGCCCACCGTCTTCGACCGCGCGCAGGGCAGCCACATGTACGACGAGGACGGCCACACCTACCTCGACTTCTTCGCCGGCGCCGGGTCACTGAACTACGGGCACAACAACCCCGTACTCAAACGCGCCCTGCTCGACTACATCGAGCGCGACGGCGTCACCCACGGCCTGGACATGTCCACCACGGCCAAGCGCGCCTTCCTGGAGACCTTCCAGAACACCATCCTGCGGCCGCGCGACCTGCCGTACAAGGTCATGTTCCCCGGCCCGACGGGCGCCAACGCCGTGGAGGCCGCGCTCAAGCTGGCCCGCAAGGTCAAGGGCCGCGAGTCGATCGTGTCCTTCACCAACGCCTTCCACGGCATGTCGCTGGGTGCCCTCGCGGTGACCGGCAACGCCTTCAAGCGCGCCGGTGCCGGTATCCCGCTCGTGCACGGCACCCCGATGCCGTTCGACAACTACCTCGACGGCACCTACCCGGACTTCCTCTGGTTCGAGCGTCTGCTGGAGGACAGCGGCTCCGGCCTGAACACCCCGGCCGCCGTGATCGTCGAGACGGTCCAGGGCGAGGGCGGCATCAACGTCGCCCGCGCCGAGTGGCTGCGCGCGCTGGCCGACCTGTGCAAGCGCCGCGACATGCTGCTGATCGTCGACGACATCCAGATGGGCTGCGGCCGCACCGGCGCGTTCTTCTCCTTCGAGGAGGCGGGCATCGTGCCGGACATCGTGACCGTCTCGAAGTCCATCAGCGGCTACGGGCTGCCGCTCGCCCTGACCCTGTTCAAGCCGGAGCTCGACGTCTGGGAGCCGGGTGAGCACAACGGCACCTTCCGCGGCAACAACCCGGCCTTCGTCACCGCCGCCGCGGCCCTGGACACGTACTGGGCCGACGGCCAGATGGAGAAGCAGACGCTGGCCCGCGGCGAGATCATCGAGTCGCATCTGCGCGCCATCGTCGAGGAGCACCCGGACGCCATCGCCGAGTACCGCGGCCGCGGCATGGTCTGGGGCCTGGAGTGCACCGACAAGCCGCTCGCCAACAAGATCGCCAAGCGCGCCTTCGAGCTGGGTCTGCTCATCGAGACCTCCGGCCCGGAGAGTGAGGTCGTCAAGCTGCTGCCGGCGCTGACGACCACCCCCGAGGAGCTGGACGAGGGGCTTCGCATCCTCGCCCGCGCGGTACGCGACTGCGCCTGAGCGCACCGCGCCACCGCACCCTCCTGGTCCGCACCACAGAAAGGTACGAGAACACCGTGATCGTCCGATCCTTCAAGGACATCGAAGGCACCGACCGCCACGTCAAGGCCAAGTCGGGCACCTGGGAGAGCAAGCGCATCATCCTCGCCAAGGAGCGCGTCGGCTTCTCGCTGCACGAGACCATCCTGTACGCGGGCACCGAGACGTCGATGTGGTACGCCAACCACGTCGAGGCCGTGCTGTGCGTCGAGGGCGAGGCCGAGCTCACCAACGACGAGACCGGTGAGAAGTACACCATCACCCCGGGCACGATGTACCTGCTCGACGGGCACGAGAAGCACACCATGCGCATCAAGAAGGACTTCCGCTGCGTGTGTGTGTTCAACCCGCCGGTGACCGGTCGCGAGGACCACGATGAGAACGGCGTGTACCCGCTGCTCACCGAGCCCGAGCCGGAGCCGGCCTCCCAGACCGGCTGACGCGCGCGGCGCGACCGGCTGCCCCGTCCGGCAGCCGAGGAAGGCGCGAGAAGAAAGCACCGTACGAGAGGAGAGGAAGGCAACACCATGACCACCGCACCCGAGCGCACCGCCGACCTGTACCCGACCCGGGGGGCCACCGAGGTCGTCACCCCGCGGCAGGACCCGGTGGTGTGGTCGCAGCCCGGCACGGAGGGGCCCTTCCAGCCGTCCGAGCTGAGCGACTTCGAACGCGACGGTTTCTTCGCCATCGGGGAACTGCTGACGGCGGAAGAAGTCGCGGTGTACCGCGCCGAACTGGACCGGCTGGTCAACGACCCGGCGATGCGGGCGGACGACCGCTCGATCGTCGAGCCGCGGTCACAGGAGATCCGGTCCGTCTTCGAGGTGCACAAGATCAGCGAGGTGTTCGCCAAGCTGGTCGCCGACCCGCGCGTGGTGGGACGCGCCCGTCAGATCCTCGGCTCGGACGTCTATGTCCACCAGTCCCGGATCAACGTCAAGCCGGGCTTCGGGGCCTCCGGGTTCTACTGGCACTCCGACTTCGAGACCTGGCACGCCGAGGACGGCCTGCCGAACATGCGGACGGTGTCGGTCTCGATCGCGCTGACCGAGAACCACGACACCAACGGCGGCCTGATGATCATGCCGGGTTCGCACCGGCACTTCCTCGGGTGCGCCGGTGAGACGCCGCGTGACAACTACAAGAAGTCGCTGCAGATGCAGGACGCGGGCACGCCCTCGGACGAGGCGCTGACCAAGATGGCCGACGCGCACGGCATCAAGCTGTTCACCGGCAAGCCCGGTTCGGCCACCTGGTTCGACTGCAACTGCATGCACGGATCGGGCGACAACATCACGCCGTACCCGCGCAGCAACGTCTTCATCGTGTTCAACAGCGTGGAGAACACCGCGGTGGAGCCCTTCGCGGCGCCGGTCCGCCGTCCGGAGTACATCGGCGCGCGCGACTTCACGCCCGTGAAGTAACCCGCACGCCGCGCGGTGCCTTCGGGGCACCGCGGAACAGCGTCACAGCCAGGCCAGCGACGTGGCCGTCTCCAGCAGCCGCTGGGCGGCGGCCGCGTCGCCGGCCTGGCCCCGCGCGATCTCGTCGGGGTCCTGCCGCCCGCCGAGGAGCAGCAGGAAATCGGTGGCCTCCAGGACCAGTTCGGCGGCGATCGGCTCGGCGTCCGAGCCGAGCACCCAGTCGCCGCCCGCCTCGCCCTCCACCGACAGCAGCACGGGCCGTGCGTCCGGGCCCAGCGCCAGGTCCAGGATGCGCACCGCCAGCCCCAGGAACCTTTGCAGATGCGCTGGTGGCGGCGGCGGTACGGCACGGCCCAGCGCCCGGCCGATGTCCCGGGCGTGCACCCAGGTCTCGAACGCCCGGATCACGTAGTGGTCGGCAACCGGCAGCCGCAGTCCCATCAGGGTCGTGGCCATGGCGGCCAGTTGCTCGTCGCCCGCCTCCGGCAGCGCGAGCAGCCCGTGCGCCTGCGTCCGCCACGCCTCCCGGGTCTCGGCGGGCGGCCGGGTGTGCTCGTAGGCCACCACCTCGTGCGTACGGGCCGTCCAGCGCAGCTCCCAGGGCGCGCCCGCGCCGGCCGTCCGCCCGCCCGGCCCCGTACCGGTCCGCGCTCCCGGCCCCGTACCGGCGCCCCCGAAGTCCCCTTCCGGCCCGGCCCCCGGCACCGGCCCCAGGCCCGTGCCCGCTTCCGTCACCGGCGCCAGCCCCAGCCGCTCGGCCAGCACCTCGTCCGCCGCGACCAGGTGCGCCACGGTGCCCTGCACATCCCAGTCGTGCACGACGGGCGTGCCCCAGCGGGCCGGTTCCCGGTCCAGCTCCCGCAGCAGCGCGTCCAGGCAGGCCACCGCACCGGCGTACGGCTCGGCGTGCGGGGCCGGCGCGCCCTGGCCCGGCCGTGCGGCGCGGGCCGCGGCCATCAGCCGCCCGCGCGCCATCCCCGCGTTCGCCTTGCGCCCGGCGCCGCGGCCCGTCCCGCCGGGGGCGGGCTCGTCCAGCAGCCGTACGGTCTCCCGCAGCCGCTGCGCCTCGGCCGCGCAGGGCGGACAGTCGCGCAGGTGGCCGCGTACGCGTGCGTCGTCGCCGGGCATGCCGGAGCCGAGTGCCCACGCGGCGAGCAGCGCGCTGACCTCTTCGTGTACGGCGCCGGGGGCGTCGTCCGGGGTTCCGGAATCCTCCGGCCCTTCGGCAGCACCCGGCCCCTCAGTACCTCCCGGTCCTCCCGCTCCGCCCGAACCGCCCCTACCACCCCGGCCGTTCCTGCCTCCCGCAGCCATCGCACGCCCCTTCCGCGTCTTCCTGGGTCTGCACCATCCGGCCGGCCCGCGCGGGCCGTGTGCTTCCCTTGCTGCCCCGGGCCGCCGCCCGGCATTCAGCACTCGTCCCGCGCCTCGCCGGCCGGGCTCCCCGGAGCGGCCGGCGGGCCGGTGAGCCGGCCCGCCAGAGCGCCCAGGGCCGAGCGCAGCCGGGCGGTGGCCGCCGTCTCCGCGATGCCCAGCTCCACCGCCACCTGCCGGTACGTCCGTCCGGCGAAGCATGCCAGGTGCAGGGCCTCGCGCTCCGGCAAAGGCAGTTCGGCGAGAAAGGCGTGCAGTGCCGCCCGCGCTTCCTCGGCGGGCTCCGGCGCCGTCTCCCGCGCCGTCCCGCACTCCGCGCGCGCCTCCCGTACCCGGGCCACCGCGCCCTGGTGGCCGCGGATGCTCAGCCAGGCGCGCAGCGAGCCGCGGCCGGGCGCGAAGCCGAAGGGGCAGGTCCACAGTTCGATGAAGACGCGGTGGGTCACCTCGTCGGCGACCGCCGCGCTGCCGCTCACCCGCCGGGCCACCGCGCGCACCAGCGCGCCGTAGGCGTCGTACGCCTCGCCCAGGGCGGTCTCGTCCCCGTACACCAGCCGCCGGTGCAACTCCTGGTCGCGCGGCGGGTACCTGGTTGTCCCGTCCACCGGCACCACCTCGTGAGTGTGTGGTGCCATTCCTAGCCTCACGACCGGCTTCGCGGTAGCCGTCCGTCCGGCCGAATTGCGTGCCGCGCGGCGGTGCCGCACGATCCGGGGGGCGCCCGAGGGGCGCGCGGTTCCAGACGAACGAGGAGCGTAGATGAGCGTCGACCGGCTGCCCGGTGTCGTGCTGAGCGACCACTTCCTGGAGGTACCCCTGGACCACGCCGTCCCGGACGGTGAACGGCTGACGGTGTACGGGCGCGAGGCCGTCGCCGCCGGGCGCGAGCACGAGGAACTGCCCTGGCTGGTCTTCCTCCAGGGCGGTCCCGGCGGCGCCTCGCCGCGTCCGCTGGGCCGGGACTCCTGGCTGGTGCGCGCCCTGGACGGCTACCGGGTGCTGTTGCTGGACCAGCGGGGCACCGGCCGCTCCACTCCGGCCAACCGGCAGTCCCTCGCACTGCGCGGCGGCCCGCACGAACAGGCCGCGTACCTGGCGCATTTCCGCGCGGACGCGATCGTGCGGGACGCCGAGCTGTTCCGCCGTGAACTGCTCGGGCCGGGCGGGCGGTGGAGCGTCCTGGGCCAGAGCTTCGGCGGCTTCTGCGCCACCACATATCTCTCGTATGCGCCCGAGGGCCTGCGCGAGGCCATGATCACGGGCGGTCTGCCGGGGCTGGAGGCGAGCGCGGACGACGTCTACCGGGCGGCCTATCCGCGGGTGGCGCGCAAGAACGCCGCGCACTACGCGCGCTATCCGCAGGACGTCGAACGCGTCCGCCGCATCGCCGCGCACCTGCGCGAGCACACCGTACGGCTGCCCGGCGGCGGGCAGCTGACCGCGGAGGCGTTCCAGGCGCTGGGCATCCTGCTGGGCACCGGCACCGGCTCGTACGTCCTGCACTATCTGATCGAGGGCGCGTGGGTGACCGGCCCCTCGGGCCCCGAACTGGCCGACGCCTTCCTCCAGGCCGTCGAGGGCCACCTCTCCTACACCGCCGCGCCGCTGTACGCCGTGCTGCACGAATCGATCTACGCGCAGCGGTCGGTGGACCCCAAGGGCACCGGGTGGGCGGCCGAGCGCGTCCGTGCGGAGTTCCCGCAGTTCGCGGTGGACGCGGCGCTGGAGGGCGGCCGGCCGGTGCTGTTCACGGGCGAGATGATCTACCCGTGGCTGTTCGACACCGACCCGTCGCTGCGCCCGCTGAAGGACGCCGCACACGAGCTGGCCGAGCGCACCGACTGGCCCGATCTGTACGACACCGCCCGGCTGGCGGCCAACGAGGTGCCGGCGGTCGCCGCCGTCTACGCCGACGACATGTACGTCGACGTCGACCACTCCCTGGACACCGCGCGGCGCATCCGCGGGCTGCGGACCTGGGTGACCAACGAGTGGGAGCACGACGGACTGCGGGTCAGCAGCGGGGCCGTACTGGACCGGCTGATGCGCATGGTGCGCGGAGAGATCTGAGCGATGAGGGGGCGGACTCCATCCCCCCGCCCCCTCCCTCTCCCGTCACTCCAGCAACCCCAGCAACCGGTCCACATCCTCCGACGAGTTGTACAGATGGAACGCGGCGCGCAGATGCCCCGCCCGTACGGCGACCCGCACGCCCGCCGCCGCCATCCGCTCCGCCGCGTCCCCGAGCCCCGGCACGGACACGATCGCCGAGCCGGGCGCGGGCACCGGGATGTGGCCGCGTTCGGCGAGGCCCGCGCGGTAGCGGTCGGCCAGCGCGAGGTTGTGGGCGTACACGGTCCCGACGCCCAGCTCGTTCAGCAGGGCGAGGGAGTGCTCGGCGCCGACGTACGAGTAGTGGGCGTGCGGCTCGTCGTAGCGGCGGGCGTCGGCGGCGAGCCGCTGGATGGGCCCGTAGTTGGCCTCCATCGGGTTCGCACCGGCCACCCACCCGGCATGCAGCGCTTCGAGCCCGTCGCTCTCCGGGCCCTCTCCGCCACACACCAGGAACGAGGTGCCACGCGGGCACAGCAGCCACTTGTACGCGCCGCACACCAGGTAGTCGAAGTCCCCGGCCCGCAGCGGCAGCCAGCCCGCGGCCTGGGTGGCATCCACGAGGGTGCGCGCGCCGTGCGCCCGTGCGGCCTCCCGTACGGCGTCCATGTCGGCGATCCGGCCGTCCCGCGCCTGCACGGCGGCGAAGGCGACGAGCGCCGTGCCGGGCCGGACCGCGTCGGCCAGCTCCGCCAGCGGCGCGGTACGCAACTTGATCCCCGACCGGACCGCGAACGGATTGACCAGCGAACTGAACTCCCCCTCGGGAACCAGCACTTCGGCCCCCTCCGGGAGCGACCCGGCGATCAGCGCGACGTGCACCGCCACCGCGCCGCCGATCGCGACACGCTCCGGTGGTACGTGCATCAGCCGGGCGAAGGCGGCCCGCGCGGCCCCCGCCGGGCCGAAGTAGTCCAGCCCCATGGTCCCGTAGGAGCCGGACTCCTCGACGGCCGCGCACAGGGCGGCGGCCGACCGGGCGGGGAGCAGTCCGCTGGAGGCGGTGTTCAGATACGTCGTCAGGGGCGCGAACTGGTCCCCCGCGAGTGGCTCGATGCGCTGCATGACCCCACTGTGGCCGCCCGGCCGTCCGCCGTCCATGGCGAATATCTTTGGAGCAGCGGCAAGCGCTCCTTATTCCCGCAGGTCAGCGACGTGCCACTGCTCCGACGCCGCCGAAATCAGCCACCGGCGCGAGGCACGCACACCCCGTCCCCGCACCCGTCCGCGTCCCCCGCCGCCACCGTCGCACGCTCCGCCTGCTCCTCCCGCGCCCGCTCCAGCGCCTGCCGGAAGACCTCGGCGGGCTGCCCGCCGGAGATCCCGTACCGCCGGTCGATGACGAAGAACGGCACCCCCTGGGCACCCAGCTCCGCCGCCTCCCGCTCGTCGGCCCGCACCGCCTCGGCATACGCGTCCCCGTCCGCCAGCACCCGGCGCACCTCATCGGCATCCAGCCCCGCCGCCACCGCCACGGCGGTCAGCACGTCCGCGTCCCCCAGCGGCCGGGCCTCGGCGAAGTTGGCCCGGTACAGAGCGCCGAGCAGCGCGTCCTGCACGCCGCGCTCCTTGGCGAGATGCAGCAGCCGATGCAGATCAAAGGTGTTCCCATGAATCCGATCGGACCGATATCCCAGCCCCTCTCCCGCCGCCGCCTCAGCCACCCGAGCCTCCATGGCCTCGGCCTGCTCCCGGGACACCCCGTACTTGCTCGCCAGCATCTCCAACACCGGCACATCCCCACCCACCGGCGCCTGCGGATCAAGCTCGAACGACCGGTGCACGATCTCCACCTCGCCCCGATGGGCGAACGCCGCCAGCCCCTTCTCGAAACGTGCCTTTCCGATGTAGCACCAGGGACAAGCGATATCGGCCCAGATCTCGACGCGCATAAAACTGTTTCCTCGACTTGGGATCGTGCAAAAGGGGACAGTCGCGGACAACCGCGCGTGGGTGGTGGCTATTCCCCGGGATGGCGGGGCGTGGGCCACGTAGGGCATGGAAGAGCCCCGCCGCCCTGCTACGGGATCGACGGGGCCTGTGGGCCGGTCGGCCAAAGTCAGACAGCAGCCCGCCGGGCGAATTGGATCAGTCCTTCGAAGGCGCCACCAGTGAGCACCAGGCGCGGCCCATCCGGAACCTTGCTGTCCCGGACCAGAAACTCACCACTGGCCACCGCGTGCTCCGGCGCCCACTCGACGCACTGACCGCCTTCACCGCCGCTGTAACTGCTTTTGACCCACTGCGTAGCGCGTACGGGGCCTGGGGTGCTGCTCATCTGTTGTATTCCTCCGCAAGGCTCCGGAAGAGAGCCACGGATTCGTCAGGTGACGAGGCGGCGGCACGAAGGCGTTCGTACGCTGCCCGTGCGCTGCCTACCGCTGACACCGAATCGGATACGTGCCCCTGATCCCTGGTCTCCGAGTACAGGACGGTTGCCCCCTCGTCTGGCGTAAGCAGCGTAAAGGATGAGGAGGACGCGGGGGCACCCGCCGCGAAGCGCAGGACTTGCAACGTGATGTGTGGGCTCGATGCGACTTCCGCAAGGTGGCACATCTGCGCCGACATGACGGGGCGGTTCCCGACAACCGTACGGAGCACCGCCTCATGCATGATCACCCACAGCAGTGGTGGCGACTCGCGTTCCATCACGTCGCGACGACGCAAGCGCGCGTCCACAAGCGTCCTGATCTGTTCGTCGGTGGAACGCGGGTGAACGGCCCGGAACGTACCTTCGGCGTACTCGGAGGTCTGCAATATACCCATGAGCAATGAGGAGCAGAAGTCCTCGACCTGTACCGCTTCCGATTCGAGGTCAAGGTATGGTGCGAACCAGTCAGGAACGCCGCGTTTGCTGAGCGTGGCTCGAAGGCGGGCGTACACGCCCGGCGTACCTGCTACGCGGTCCATGGCATCGGCGAACGGAGCTGAAGCCAGTACGGCCCCGCTTTCGACCTTGCTCACCTGTGCCTGTTTGTAATGCAGTTGGTCGGCGAATCCTCCTTGCGATAGCCCCAGCGCTCCCCGAAGGGCTTTGACCTCATCGCCGAAGTACTCAGCGGCATTCGAGGGCTGTTCTCCCTGTTTCGCCGACTCGTTCATCTGTTCAACCCCCTGGTATTCCAACCCAGTTGGAATGGGTTCGAGAGTGTTGATCCTACGCCTGGCGCGGCAGTCTGTAAGCAGACAGTCACGCACCGGATGAAGGGCTCCGCGCCACATGTCGAACGGTCAGCCGAATCACGTCCCGGGCTACGAGAGCCCCCACCGTCTGCGGGGACGCATGTCCAGGAACGGTGACGACAAGTGACCAGCCCCGGCCGGGAGCATCTCTCCCGCCTCATTCGCGCACACGGACGCGCAGGCGTGCTCCTGATGCCCACCAGTGAGCGCAGTGGTACTGCCCCCGACCATCCACGATCCGAGAGTCAGACCATGACGACGCCCACCCCCGCCCCCACCCGCATGGAAATTCAGATCACCGGCATCCGGAAGCACGTCGCCGAATGCGTAACCGAAACCGCCGGGAAAGCGTGCGGTATCCGCTCCAGCGTCTGGGAGGCCCCTACCCAGCTGAACCATTGGATTCGGGCGCACGCGGGCGAGACCGGACACACGAAGTACAAGAAGCACACGGAAGAGCCCGTCAGCACTTCCCCGAAGCGCGCCGAGTAGGCGGATCAGTGGGAACGGGCGGCGCGTCAGCGGCTCTGGCGCGTCTCTCGATTGTCGCCGAAATGAGTGGCTGTCCGCTGCTTCCGCGGTAACGTCCGCTCATGGAAATGCACCGGCAACCGCAAGGATTCTGGGAGACCACCGGAGCCACCAAAACCTTCACGCACCCACTGGACACGGAACTGCTGGCTGCGTATGTGCCGCGTGACGCCCCCGTGCTGGACTACGGATGCGGGTACGGGCGGCTGACCGCGGAGCTGGTGGCGGCGGGGTATGGGGATGTGCGGGGGGTGGATGTGTCGCGGGCGCTGGTGGAGAGGGGTGGGCGGGAGCATCCGGGGGTGCGGCTTGGGGACTGGGGGGGGGGGCCGCTGCCGTTCGGGGGGGGGGGTTTTGGGGGCGCGGTGTTGTTTGCCGGGGTTACCTGGGGGGCGG
>NZ_LGCW01000073.1:0-12220 GCF_001279365.1 Streptomyces sp. NRRL F-5755
CCACCCCAGCGCCCGAACCCCCACCCCGCCTCCCCTCCCCATCCGGGACAATGGAGGTTTGTACGGAGCACGGCAATCGCGGACGCAGTGCTCATCATGTGGCAGGAGCGCGCTCCTGCTCGTCTTGTGGCAGGAGATCACGCGCGGTGTCCCAGAAGCAGGAAGCCCCCTCGGCCGGTGACGGCCGTCTCGACCTGCAGGCCGACTGCGGCAGCTGCTTCGGGCTGTGCTGTGTGGCGCTGCCCTTCGCCGCCTCGGCCGACTTCGCGGTCGACAAGCCGGCGGGCAAGCCGTGCGGCAATCTCCAGGCGGACTTCAGCTGCGGTATCCACGCCCGCCTCCGCGACAAGGGCTTCTCCGGCTGTACGGTCTTCGACTGCTTCGGCGCGGGCCAGAAGGTCTCCCAGGTCACCTTCGGCGGTACGGACTGGCGCAGCGCGCCGGACTCGGCGCGGCCGATGTTCGACGTGTTCCCCGTCATGCGCCAGCTCCACGAGCTGCTCTGGTACCTGACCGAGGCGCTGTCGCTGCCGCCCGCCCGTCCCGTCCACAAGGATCTCCGCCGGGCCCTGAAGGAGACCGACCGGCTCACCCGGGGCACCGCCGAGGAGCTTGCCCAGGTGGACGTCGGGGCCGTACGGCAGGAGGTCAACGCGCTGCTGCTGCGGACCAGCGAACTGGTGCGGGCCGCCGTTCCCGGCCGCAAGAAGAACCACCGGGGCGCCGACCTGATGGGTGCCCGGCTCGCGGGCGCCAACCTGCGGGGCGCCAATCTGCGCGGCGCCTACCTGATCGCCGCCGACCTCACGGGCGCCGATCTGCGTACCGCCGACCTGATCGGCGTGGACTTCCGCGACGCGAACCTGAGCGGCGCCGACCTCACCGGCGCGATCTTCGTCACCCAGGCCCAGCTCAACGCGGCCAGAGGCGACGCGGCGACCAAGCTGCCGACGGGCCTGAGCCGCCCGGCTCACTGGAAGTAGCGGGGACGCGTCCCGGCAGGGCGGTCAGGGCCGCGGCGCCCCGGCCGCCTTCTCCCCGGACGCACCGTTCTCCGCCTCGCCCGCGTTCTCCCCGGACGCACCGTTCCGCCCGTCCGCCTTCTCCGCAGGCGCGCTGTCATCCGTCTTCCCCGCGGACGCACCACCGTCCGCCCCGCCGGCCCCCTCCCCCGGAACCAGCCCCAGCGCCACGTCCCTGGCCGCCTCTGCCTCCCGGCGGAAGAGCCGGAACCACATGAAGAGGACGAAGCCGGCGAACACGAACCATTCCCCGGTGTAGCCCAGGTTCTGGAACGCCTTCAGGTCCAGGCCGCTGCCCTCCGCCGCCGTCGGCGGTACGGCGCGCAGCGGGGCCTGCGCGTCGGTCACGGTGATCCAGGCGTCGTACACGTCGTACGGCACGATGTTGACCAGCGACGCCGCGCTGATCATGCCGAGCTGCCCGGCCGGCAGCCCGCCGCCCGCGTGCACCCCGTCGGTGCCCTGGTTCTCCGACGCCTGCAGGGCGCCGGTGACCTTCACCGCACCGTTCGGCGGCGCGGGCACCTTCGCCCGGTCCTCCGGCGCGTTCGCGTCGCCGGGCAGCCAGCCCCGTACGACCGGGAGGGCCTTGCCGCCGTCCGTGCGCAGCAGCGTCAGCACGTAGAAGCCGCGCCGGTCGTCGAGCCGGCGGTCCGGTACGAGCAGTTGGTGCGCGGTGTCGTAGCGGCCGGTCGCGGTGGCCTGGCGGCCGGAGGTGACCTTGTCCACCGGCAGCAGCTCGGCGAGCGGCCGGGCGGCCGCGGTCTTCGCCTCGGCGGACCGGTCCTCCTGCTGGTGGTGCGTGTCGACGCGGTCCTCGAAGCGGCCCAGCTGCCAGCTGCCCATGAAGACGCAGAAAGGGATCGCCAGTACGGCGAAGACGTTGATTCCCCACCACCGCGGGGTCAGCAGGAACCGGTACACATGGCCAACGGTACGGGGAGCGCCGCCCGGGCCGGACGGCGGGGCCGAGCCGCCCCACCGCCGCGCGCCCGGCAGGGACCACCGGCTACTTGGCGGGCAGCGCCTCGGTGCGGTAGACCGTGCCCGCGCAGGCGTCCGGGATCTTGGCGTCCGCCGCCGCGGGCTCCCCGGCCTCGGGTGTGTGATTGAGCACGACACCGCCCGGTGGCTTGGAACCGCCGCCCGGCGTGCCGTCGTCGCCGCCGGCCTGGCCGCCGCCGCCCGTGGTGCCACCGCCGCTGCCGCTGTCCGTGGCCGCCGCCGAGGCGCCGGCCGAGGTCTCACCGGGCGCCTTGGACGGGCCCGGGGACGGCGAGGGCGGGGGCGCCGTGCAGCCGGTGACCCCGCCGCCCTCGGCCGGCACCCACGCGAACTTGACCTCGTACGCCTGGCCCGGCTTGAGCACCAGCTGGTCCGGCGTCGTGATCGGGTCGGGCAGGCCGGGGGCCGCGTCGCCCGCCGTGTGGTCCACGACGCTGATGCGCGAGCTGTTCGTACTGCCCTGGGCGAGGACGCCGACCTGGCCGCCACCCTCGACCGAACACGTGGTGTCGGAGGTGTTCACCACCCGGAACGAGCCGTAGACCCGGCCCGCCGAGTCGGCCGGGCCGACGTGGCTGACACCGTTGCCAAGCTGCGCACGTGAGCAGGCGGGCGAGGTGACGTCCATCGTGGCTGACGGATCGGGGGTGGTTCCGGCGCCGGTCCCGGGCTGCTTGCCGTCCTTGTCCGGGCCCTTGCCCGGCTCGGAGGGCTTGGCCCCCTCTTCCGTCTTCTTGCCGCCGCTTCCGGTCGGCGGCTTGCCGGTGCGCTCCGTGCCCTCGCCGTGCGAGCCCGTGGCGCCACCCGGGGTGCGCTGCGTGCTGGCGGCGTTGGCGGGGCGGTCCTCGGGGCCGTCGGTGAAGCTGGCCACGTGCACCATCGCGGGGATGGACGTACCGCCGAGCAGGAGGGCCGCGGCCGCGCCGACCACGGCGTGGCGGCGCCGCCGGCGGCGGGCCGGGACGGCGCGGCGCAGCCGGTCGAGCGCGTCGGGGGCGGGCTCCAGGTCGTCGACGGCGGAGCGCAGCAGCCGCCGCAGCTCGTCCTCACCTACGCCGGAACCGGCTCCGGAGCCGATGTCGGAACCGCTCCCGGAACCGATGTCGGAGCCGTCACCGTCCGGACCCTGCGGATCGCGGGCAGCGCACGGATCATCCGCGTCGCCCGCCTCCTGACAGCGGCGCGGATCGTACGAGTCGTACGATCCGTGCGAGCCGTACGAGCCGTCCGAGTCCTTCCGCTCTTGCGAAACGTGCGGTTCCTGCCGGTCGTGCGGGCCTTGCGGATCATGCGGGTCGTACGGGCCGAACTGCTTGCCACTCATGCGGGAGCCTCCATGGCGACGCGCAGCGCCGCGATACCCCGTGAGCCGTACGCCTTCACCGAACCGAGCGATATCCCCAAGGTCTCGGCGACCTGCGCCTCGGTCATGTCCGCGAAGTACCGCAGGACCAGGACCTCGCGCTGGCGACGCTGCAGCCCGCGCATCGCCTTGATCAGTTGGTCGCGTTCCAGGAGGTCGTACGCGCCTTCCTCCGCGCTGGCCATGTCGGGCATCGGCTTGGAGAGCAGCTTCAGCCCGAGGATGCGGCGGCGCAGCGCGGAGCGGGAGAGATTGACGACGGTCTGGCGCAGATAGGCAAGGGTCTTCTCGGGGTCACGCACCCGGCCCCGGGCGGAGTGCACCCGGATGAAGGCTTCCTGGACGACGTCCTCGCACGAGGCGGTGTCGTCCAGCAGCAGCGCGGCCAGTCCCAGCAGCGAACGGTAGTGCGCGCGGTAGGTCTCGGTGAGATGGTCGACAGTCGTGCCCGCAGCCATCGCGTCGTCAGTGTCCCCACGCTGGGGAGAGATCTGCGTGGGTTGCGCGGGCTGCGCGGCGGGCCACGGGGCGATCACCGGCATGCCCCCGGGCAGCCGGGGCCGCAACGGCCGCACCGCCGTGCCACCGGAGCCCCCTGGGGCGATCGTGATGCCGAGTACCTCTGCCACGCCTGTTGGACACGTTTCCCCCCATCAGGGTTGTACGCGCAAGACACCGTTTTTGACGGTGAGTCAAATGCCCTCATGCGTACCAGCTGCTCCCCAAATACCCCATTTGTCCCGCACGACCATGGCCACCCGCGAGGGGCGGCCACAAAGACGCTCCCCTCCCAACTACCGGTTGCAGCAAGGGGAGAAGCGCATGGTCGAACACGCCGTCGGGCCAGTTCAAGTGGTTTGGACCAACGACTCGCTCACAGGACCTTCACACGACTCACAAGGTATCTCCTGAGCGGATCAGTGACAGCACCAATCGGGTCAGAGCCCGGCCCGAAGCGGCCCACCGGGACCGCCGACAGCGGTTCCCGGCCACGGAGCACCGATTACCGGACACCGGCCCTCCCCCGGGCCGGGCTCCGGCGTCCTACGCCGCCAGCTCCGCCGCGACCACCTCGGCGATCTGTGCCGCGTTCAGCGCCGCGCCCTTACGAAGATTGTCCCCGCACACGAACAGCTCCAGCGCACGGGGGTCGTCCAGCGCCCGCCGCACCCGCCCGACCCAGGTCGGGTCCGTGCCGACCACATCGGCGGGCGTGGGGAACTCGCCCTGCGCCGGATCGTCACAGACCACGACGCCCGGGGCGGAGGCCAGGATCTCGTGCGCCCCGGCGACCGTGACCTCGTTCTCGAACCGCGCGTGCACGGTCAGCGAGTGGGTGGTGATCACGGGAACCCGTACGCAGGTGGCGGAGACCCGCAGACCGGGCAGCCCCAGGATCTTGCGCGACTCGTCGCGGACCTTCAGCTCCTCCGAGGACCAGCCGTCCTCCTTCAGGGACCCGGCCCACGGCACGACGTTCAGCGCGACCGGCGCCGGGAACGGCCCGAGGGTGTCGCCCATCGCCCGCCGTACGTCACCGGGCGTGGTGCCCAGTTCCGTACCCGAGACCGCGGCAAGCTGCGAGCGCAGCGTGTCCACGCCGTCCTGGCCCGCGCCCGAGACGGCCTGGTACGAGGAGACGACCAGCTCGCTGAGCCCGTACTCGGCGTGCAGCGCGCCCAGCGCGACGATCATCGAGAGCGTGGTGCAGTTCGGGTTGGCGACGATGCCGCGCGGGCGCACCCGCGCCGCGTGCGCGTTGATCTCGGGGACCACCAGCGGCACGTCCGGGTCCAGCCGGAAAGCTGCCGAGCTGTCCACGACCACCGCGCCCTTGGCGGCGGCGATCGGCGCCCACTGCGCGGCGACCTCGTCCGGTACGTCGAACACCGCGATGTCGATGCCGTCGAAGACCTCCTCGTCCAGCGCGAGGACCTCGACCTCCTCGCCCCGTACGGTCAGCTTGCGGCCGGCCGAGCGGGAGTAGGGGTCCCCCTTGCCCGAACGCAGCTGAGAGCTCGGGGGAGCGATGAGCCGGATCTCGCCCCAGATGTCGGCCCGCTCGGAGAGGATGCCGAGCAGCACCGAGCCGACCGCGCCGGTGGCGCCGACGACGGCCAGATGCGGCTTACGGGCCGCGCGGTCGTCCGCGCGGCCCGTAGCCGTACCCGAGAAGGAGGTCGTCATCGACCGGTGCCGCCGTACACCACGGCCTCGTCGCTCTCACTGTCGAGACCGAAGGCGCTGTGCACGGCCTGCACGGCTTCCTTGACGTCGTCGGCGCGGGTGACGACCGAGATGCGGATCTCGGAGGTCGAGATGAGCTCGATGTTCACGCCCGCGTTGGACAGCGCCTCGAAGAAGGTCGCCGTCACCCCGGGGTTGGTCTTCATACCGGCGCCGACCAGCGAGATCTTGGCGATCTGGTCGTCGTAGCGCAGCGAGTCGAAGCCCACCGACGCCTTGGTCTTCTCCAGCGCCGCGACGGCCTTGCGGCCCTCGTCCTTCGGCAGCGTGAAGGAGATGTCGGTCAGACCCGTCGAGGCGGCCGACACGTTCTGCACGACCATGTCGATGTTGACCTCGGAGTCCGCGATGGCGCGGAAGATCGTCGCCGCCTCGCCCGGCTTGTCCGGCACGCCGACGACCGTGACCTTCGCCTCGGAGGTGTCGTGCGCGACGCCCGAGATGATCGCCTGCTCCATGGGCTGGTCCCCTTGCGGTTCGTTGCTGACCCAGGTGCCGCGCAGTCCCGAGAAGGACGAGCGGACGTGGATCGGGATGTTGTAACGGCGGGCGTACTCGACGCAGCGGTGCAGCAGCACCTTGGAACCGGAGCTGGCCAGCTCCAGCATGTCCTCGAACGAGATCCAGTCGATCTTCCGGGCCTTCTTCACGACCCGGGGGTCGGCGGTGAAGACGCCGTCCACATCGGTGTAGATCTCGCAGACATCCGCGTCCAGCGCCGCGGCCAGCGCGACGGCGGTGGTGTCCGAGCCGCCCCGCCCCAGCGTGGTGATGTCCTTCTTGTCCTGGGAGACGCCCTGGAAACCGGCGACGATGGCGATGTTGCCCTCGTCCACGGACGTCTTGATGCGGCCCGGGGTGACATCGATGATCCGCGCCTTGTTGTGCACGGAGTCGGTGATGACACCGGCCTGGCTGCCGGTGAAGGACTGCGCCTCGTGACCGAGGTTTTTGATCGCCATCGCCAGCAAGGCCATGGAGATCCGCTCTCCGGCGGTCAGCAGCATGTCGAACTCGCGCCCCGACGGCATCGGGGACACTTCCTGCGCGAGATCGATCAGCTCGTCCGTCGTGTCGCCCATCGCGGAGACCACCACAACCACCTGGTTGCCGTTCTTCTTGGCCTCGACGATTCGCTTGGCAACGCGCTTGATGCCCTCGGCATCCGCAACGGATGAGCCGCCGTACTTCTGCACGACAAGGCCCACGTGCGCTCCTCGCAACTGTCTCTTCGGGAGTTTCCTCCCGGACCCCCTGACATGGGGGTACTGCGGTCGGCTCAGTCTAACGAGCAGGCGGAATCCGCCTCGCCAATACCACATGGTGAGACATCTGGCTCACGTCACGCGTTGTCGTGGACCGGCGTGGGCGCGCCGTTGCGCCCGCTCGGCCAGCACATGCCCGCTTCTTCCGAGGGCACACGGAAAGGTAAGCCAGGTCACATCGGGGTGCGACCGTACGGAATCGAGGTGCGACCGTACGAGACCGAAGTGGCGGCCGTACGGTGTCGAGGCCGCGGCCGTACGGGTGGGCCGCGTCATGAGAACGCGTACCCGCCCACCGGGCCGTCTCACACCCGCCGCAGCCCCAGCGGCCCGGCGATCTCCGCCGCCATGACCTTGCCGGCCTCCTCGGCCAGCCGCTCCTCGTCGCCGTCCACCGCGCCGCTGTCCGTGTCCAGGCCGTCCAGCGCGTCCAGCGGCTGGTCGAGGCGTACGTGGGCGACCAGCGACTGCAGCGCGCGCAGGGCCGCGCTCGCCGTCGGACCCCAGTTCGACAGGTACGAGAACTGCCACCACCACAGCGCCTCGCTGATCCGGCCCGCGCGGTAGTGCGCCAGCCCGTGCCGCAGGTCCGTGATGATGTCCGCGAGATCGTCCGAGATCCGGGACGCGACGGGCTCGCTGCGCGGTACGTACGGGTCGAAGACCTCGGAGTACACGTCGACCGGGTCCAGCAGCCGGGCGAAACGCTCCCGCAGCTCGTCCACGTCCGGCTCCGGGCCGACGTCGGGCTCGTACCGCTCGTCCGGCACGATGTCCTCGTGCGCGCCCAGCCGGCCGCCGGTCAGCAGCAGCTGGGAGACCTCCAGCAGCAGAAACGGCACGGCACTGTCCGGCTCGTCGCCCTTGGCCACCTCGGTGACCGCGACGATGAAGCTTTCGATCGAGTCGGAGATCTGTACGGCGAAATCGTCCGGGTTCTGCGTCGCGTCGTGCAGCGTGGCATCAGACATCGAGAAGTCTCCTCCCTTCGAAGGCCCGCCCGAGCGTGACCTCGTCGGCATACTCCAGATCGCCCCCGACGGGCAGTCCGCTGGCCAGCCGCGTCACCCGAAGGCCCATCGGCTTGACCATGCGCGCGAGGTACGTGGCCGTGGCCTCGCCCTCCAGATTCGGGTCGGTGGCCAGGATCAGCTCGGTGATCGTGCCGTCCGCGAGCCTGGCCAGGAGTTCCCGTATCCGCAGATCGTCGGGGCCCACGCCCTCGATCGGGCTGATCGCCCCGCCGAGCACGTGATAGCGGCCGCGGAACTCGCGGGTCCGCTCGATCGCCACGACGTCCTTGGGTTCCTCCACGACGCAGATGATCGCCGGATCGCGGCGGGGGTCGAGGCAGACCCGGCACTGCTCGTCCTGCGCGACATTGCCGCAGACGCTGCAGAACCGCACCTTCGCCTTGACCTCCATCAGCGCGTTCGCGAGCCGGCGCACGTCGGTCGGCTCGGCCTGAAGAATGTGGAAGGCGATCCGCTGCGCGCTCTTGGGACCGACGCCGGGCAGTCTGCCCAGCTCGTCGATCAGGTCCTGGACCACGCCTTCATACACGGAACGTCTTCTCTCTCTTCTGCCGTGCTGCGTACGCTAGTTGGCTGCTCCCCGGAAAGGGAGCCCTCTGGAGCCCCGTCCCCGTAACTCTTCCCCCGGGCCCGTCCCTGTGACGGGGACAGGCCCGGGGCCGGAACCAGGCCCGAAGCCGGATGGCTCAGAAGGGGAGGCCGGGGATGCCGCCGCCGCCCAGGCCCTGGGCGAGCGGGCCGAGCTTCTCCTGCTGGAGCTGCTGGGCGCTGGCATTGGCGTCCCGTACGGCGGCCAGAACGAGGTCCGCGAGAGTTTCCGCGTTCTCCTCCGCGCTCCCCGCCTCGGGGTCCACCGCCTTGGGGTCGATGACCAGGCCCTTGAGCTCGCCGGAGCCGTTCACGGTCGCCTTGACCAGGCCGCCTCCCGCCGAACCCTCGACGGGCGTTTCGGCCAGCTCCTGCTGGGCCGCCGCGAGATCCTGCTGCATCTTCTGGGCCTGCTGGAGCAGCTGCTGCATGTTGGGCTGACCACCGGGGATCACTACGTGACTCCTGCCGTACGACAACGATTGGTGCGGTAGCCCGAGCCTACGTGCTCGAACGGCGCTACGCCCTACGCCGTACGGAGGAGCACGGCGGTACGGGCGCGGCGCGCGCCGTCACCAGGGTCCGGCACGTCCCGGTAGCCGGTCCGGGCCTGGCCCTTCGTCCGGGCCTGGCCCTTCGTCCGGGCCTGACCCTTCGTCCGCGGCCGTCCGCGGTCAGTGCGCGTTGCCGTCCCGGACGCGGCCAGACCTCGTTGTCGGTGTTATCGGTGTTATCGGTGTTGTCGGTGCTCGTGGTCGGTACTCGCCGTCAGTACTCGTCGTCAGAACTCGTCAGAACTCGTTGTTGAACTCCTCGACCACTGTCGCGCCCAGCTCGCGGACGATCAGATCGTGTCCGCTCAGGGCTGAGTCGACGAGGTCGGGGTCGTCCTCGGCCGGCATGTCGTCCTCTATCGACACCGGTGCGGGCTCCGGCTCGCGATACCCGGCCTCCGGACCGGCACCGCCCGCGGCACCGCTTCCGGACCCGTACGACCCGCTGGAACCAGCGTTCCCGCCGCCACCGGCGGTGCCGGTGCCGCCGGACCCGTAACCGCCGCCTCCGGCCGGGGCACTCGTCGGCGCGACCGCCTGCCGCGCCATCTGCGCGCCCTGGCCGCCGCCCGTGGCACCACCCGCGTCGTACCCGGAACCGCCGTCGTACCCGCCGGACGGTCCGCCCGGCCCGCCCTGGCCGCCGCCCTGCGCGGGCGCGCCCGAGGGGCCGCCGCCGAAGCCGCCGCCCTGCGGCGCGCCTCCGCCGTAACCGCCGCCGCCACCGCCACCGCCGGGCGGATTGGTGCCCCCGGAAGGATCGACGATCGCCTCGACCTTCCACTGCACGTTGAACTTCTCGGCCAGCGCCTGCCGCAGCACGTCCTCGCTGCCGCCGTTGGCGAAGCTGTCGCGAGCACCCGCGTTCGGGAAGCCGATCTGCAGCGTCGTGCCGTCGAACCCGGCGACCTGCGCGTTCTGGCTGAGCAGAATCCAGGTGAAGCGCCGTCGGCCCTTCACGGCCTCCAGAATCTCCGGCCAGAGCTGCCGCACCTGGGCGGCCCCCTGCGCCATGTTGCCGCCCCCCTGCGGGGCCGGCTGCCCGGACTGGGGCTGCTGTCCGTACGAGGACGGCTGCCCATGCTGTACGGGTACGGACTGACCCGGCGCGGACGGCGCACCGCCACCGGCCGGACCACCCTGCCCAGGCGCCGCAGCCGTGGGCCACCCACCGGGCTGCCGCCCAGCGGCCGCACCACCAGCCCCCTGCTGCCCGGGCCAGGCACCGGGCTGCCGCTGTCCGGCGCTAGCACCGGCTCCGGCACCGGCACCGGCACCGGCACCACTCTGGCCGGCCCCCTGGCTGCTTCCAGCACCAGGCCAGGCCCCGGGCTGAGCGCCGGACTGGGCCGCCGCCCCACCGGACGCCCCGGACGCAGCGCCGGAACCGGCACCGGGCCAAGCCCCGGGAGCCGCCCCGCCTCCAGGCGCACCAGCAGCAGCCCCATGAGCAGCCTGCTCACCGGGACCACCGGGGGCCGCCGGTGCCGCTCCTGCTCCCGCTCCCGCAGGCTGCCCGCCCGCTGCCACCGGCTGTACACCTGCCCCCGAGGGCTGCGCACCTGCTGCCATGGGCTCCGAAGCCCCCCCGGATGCCGACGCGGGGGCACTCCCCCCACCCATCCCCCGCACCGCGGCCCGCGCCGCGGCCGGGCCGGACGGTCCGGCGGGCGGGCCCGCGGGAGGCGGCGCGGCGGCATGGCTGCCGGGCCCCGGCCCCGGTACGTACTCGACCTCGGGTCCGCCGATGCCCGTCGACACCGCGCCACCGAGGTTCAGCCCGGCCGTGCTCGCCCCGCGCTCCAGACGGTCGAGGCGTGCCTGCACCGAGCGCTCGTCGTCGTACGCGGCAGGCAGCAGCACCCGCGCGCAGATCAGTTCGAGCTGCAGCCGCGGCGAGGTCGCCCCCCGCATCTCCGTCAACCCGACATTGACCAGGTCGGCGGCGCGCGCCAGCTCCGCGCCCCCGAACACCGACGCCTGGGCCTGCATCCGCTCGACGACATCGGCAGGCGAGTCGATCAGGCCCTTCTCCGCCGCGTCCGGCACCGCCGCCAGGATCACCAGGTCCCGCAGCCGCTCCAGCAAGTCGGCCACGAACCGCCGGGGGTCGTTGCCGCCCTCGATGACGCGGTCCACGACCTCGAAGGCCGCCGCCCCGTCGCCCGCGGCGAACGCCTCCACGATCGAATCCAGCAGCGACCCGTCGGTGTACCCGAGCAGGGCCGTGGCCATGGCATATGTCACACCGGCATCGCCCGCGCCGGCGAGCAGCTGGTCCATCACCGACATCGAGTCACGCACGGACCCGGCCCCGGCCCGCACGACGAGCGGCAGCACACCCTCCTCCACGGGGATGTCCTCCTGCCCGCACACCTCACCCAGGTAGTCGCGCAGCGTCCCCGGCGGCACCAGCCGGAACGGGTAGTGGTGGGTACGCGACCGGATCGTCCCGATGACCTTCTCGGGCTCGGTCGTCGCGAAGATGAACTTCAGATGCTCCGGCGGCTCCTCGACCACCTTGAGCAGCGCGTTGAAGCCCGCCGACGTGACCATGTGGGCCTCGTCGATGATGTAGATCTTGTACCGGCTGCTGGCCGGCCCGAAGAACGCCTTCTCCCGCAGCTCACGCGCGTCGTCGACACCACCGTGCGAAGCGGCGTCGATCTCGATGACGTCGATGCTCCCTCGCCCGTTCCTCGCGAGATCCACACACGACTGGCACTCCCCGCACGGATCGGGAGTGGGACCTTTCTCACAGTTCAGACAGCGCGCCAGGATGCGCGCACTGGTCGTCTTGCCGCAGCCACGCGGCCCACTGAACAGATACGCGTGGTTGACCCTGTTGTTGCGCAGGGCCTGCTGCAGCGGATCGGTCACGTGCTCTTGCCCGATGACCTGAGCAAAGGTCTCGGGGCGGTAGCGGCGGTACAGCGCGAGGGACGACACGCATACGACGATATCGGCCCGCACTGACAACCGGGCCGCCCCCGATCCCCGGAACGCAAACGCCCCCCACGCACCCGCCAGAGCTCACTTACCCTTGCTGCCTTCCGGCCCTGGGGGAGTTCGGTGAGATAGCGCCACGTGAGGGGCTGCGCCCAACCCTAGCGGATCCCGCCCCCCACACACGACCCCGCCC
>NZ_LGCW01000074.1:0-11840 GCF_001279365.1 Streptomyces sp. NRRL F-5755
CGGCGGCCCCCCCCCCGCCCCCCCCCCCCCCCCCCCCCCCGGCCCCCCCCCCCCCCCCCCCCCCAATCCCACCGACCGCCCCACCCGCCCCGCCCTCCCCAACCTCTCCGCCCTCGGCGAGGGCCTGCGCGAACGCATCGCCGGAAAGATCCCCGCCCCGCGCGACGGCCGGCGCCGCTCCGGCCGCGACCGCGAGCCGGAGCCGCCGCCCGCCGCGTCCCCGCCGCACCTCGCGGGCTTCGACGAACTCGGTGACGGCAGCGCCGAGCCCGACTGGTGGCGCGTGCAGGAGGACCCGTACGGGCCGTACGGGCCCGGCGAGACGGTGCCCGGATTCATCGGCGGCATCGAGATCCCCGAGATCCGGGAGCGCCCGCCGGGCGAGCGCGCGGACGGCCCGCTGTCCCTGGAGAAGGGCGAGCGGGACGGCGACGACGATGCCGAGGACATGGAGGACGCGGACGACGAGGCGGGCGGCGAGCACGGCGAGGAGGCGGCCGAGGCGCCGCGCGGCGTCCTGCCGCGCGTGCTCGCGCGGTGGCGGAGGACCGGCGCCGCCCCACAGCCGTACGCCGAGGAGCCCGAGGCGGTGGAGTACGCGCCGGTCGCGCGGGCCCCGCTCAGCCCGGTCCTGCTGCTGGCCGTGCTCCTGCTGGTGGCGGGCGCGGTGACCGGGGCCTGGCTCGCGCTCGCCGGAGGCTGGGTGATCGCGTACACCTCGCGGCGGCTGCCCCGCCGGGAGGCGAAGTTCGCGGCGCTGGGGGTGCCGGGAGTGATCGTCGGCGGGCTGGTGGTGTGGCTGTGGGGCCGGATCGACGGGCGGTGGGGCGAACCCATCGCCGAGGGGCAGCTGGGGCACGAGCTGACCGGGGTGCTGCCGGTGGTGGTCCGCGTCGCGGCCGTCGCCTCGGCCGTGTTCCTGGTGTGGCGGATGCGGCGGCAGCCGCGCTGACGGACGGCGGGCCCGCGCCGGGCGGGCCCGCCGCCCCGCCTACGGCTTCCCCAGCTTCCCCTCCAGCTCTCCCAGGACCTTGTCCGCCGCCGTGTACCCGATCCCCTGGATCCACAGCTCATCGTCGACGCGGAACGCCCGGCCGCTCTTGACCGCGTGCATGTTCTTCCACAGCGCCCCGCCGGTGACCTGCTTCTCCCTGGACTTCTCCGGGCTGCCGTAGGCCGTGTAGAAGAGCGCGTCCGCGTCCGCCTTGTTCATCTGCTCCGCGCTCACCTCGACCATCAGGCCGTCCGGCGCTCCCTCGACCACGCTGGTCGGGCCGGTGCCGGCGTCGTTCAGGACCGTGCCGATATAGCTGCGGCAGCCGTAGATGCGGGTGTCGGCACCCTCGACGAAGCGGACGACGTTCGTCGTGGTGCGCTGCGCCGCCGCGGCCCCGCCGAGCGCCGCGGTGACCCGCTCGGCGTGCGCCTGGTACGCGGCGACCGTCCGCCGCGCCTGCGGGATTCTGCCGAGCGCGTCGGCGTGGGTGGCGAAGTTCTGCTTCCACGGGTAGCCGGTGGTCTCCGTCATGACCGTGGGCGCGATGGCCTTCAACTGCTCGTACCGCTTGCCGTCGCGCACCTTGCTGGTCAGGATCAGGTCCGGCTTCAGCGCGGCGACCGCCTCCAGGTTCGGGGCGCCGATCCTGCCCACGTCCTCGATGCCCGCGACCTTGTCCTTGGGCAGATAGCCGGGGAAGCCCCCGGCCACGTCGGAGCGGGTGGCGCCGACCGGCGTGATCCCGAGTGTGATGGCGGAGTCCAGTTCCGCGGTGTCCAGGACGACCACCCGCCGCGGCCGGTTCGGCACCGTCACCTCGCCCTGCGCCGTACGCACCCGGTGCGTGCCCGCGCCCGCCACGGGCTTCGCCCAGGCCGTGGCGGGCTGCGCCGGGCAGTCGGCGGGCTCGGCCGACGCACCGGAACCACCCGCTCCGGACGAGCCGCCCGAGCCGCACGCGGCCATCGTCAGGGAGGCGGCCAGGGCGGCGGCCACGGCGAGGACGCCGCGGCGGCGCCCGGCCCACGGAACCGTACGGGGGACTGCGTGGAACGGCATGACGGACCCTTTCGGCAGCAGGGGTTGGCCGTACGGGGCGGCCCTAGGCCGGCCCGGGAACGACCGTGGCCCCTCCGCCCGGTGCCTGCCAAGGCCGCCCCGGGACCACCAGGGGCGAGCCCGTCACCGGATCGGGGACGACCACCGACTCCAGCCCGAACACCTCCCGCACCAGCCCGGCCGTCACGACCGCCGACGGGTGCCCCTGGGCGACGATCCGGCCCTCTTTCATCGCCACCAGGTGGTCGGCGTAGCGGGCGGCCTGGTTGAGGTCGTGCAGGACGGCGACGACGGTGCGCCCCCGGTCGTGGTTGAGCTGCCGTATCAGGTCCAGCACCTCGACCTGGTGCGCGATGTCCAGGTACGTCGTCGGCTCGTCCAGGAGCAGCAGGCCGGTCTCCTGGGCGAGCGCCATCGCGATCCACACGCGCTGCCGCTGCCCGCCGGACAGTTCGTCCACCGGCCGGTCCGCCAGCCGCGTCACGTCCGTACGGGCCATGGCCTCGGCGACGGCCCGCTCGTCCGCCCCGGACCACTGCCGCCACCAGTACTGGTGCGGCTGGCGGCCGCGGGAGACCAGGTCGGCGACGGTGATCGCCTCGGGCGCCACCGGGGTCTGCGGCAGCAGCCCCACCGCCTGGGCGATCTTCTTGGTGGGGATGCGGGCCAGGTCGGCACCGTCCAGCAGGACGGCGCCGCGGCGCGGCTTGAGCAGCCGGCCGAGCGCCCGCAGCAGCGTGGACTTGCCGCAGGCGTTGGGGCCGACGACGACCGTCACCGCGCCGTGCGGGATGTCGAGGTCGAGTCCGTCGACGACCGTACGGTCCTCGTAGGCCAGCGTCAGGTCCCGGGCCGCGAGCCGGCTGCGGGTGGGTGCCACATCCCGGGCGCCTCCCGCGCCCCCGGTGCCCTCGCTCACGCGCGTCCTCCCACGGCCCGGCTGCGGATGATCAGGTGGATCAGGTACGGGGCGCCGACGGCCGCGGTCAGCACGCCCACCGGCAGCTCGGTCGGTGCGAACAGCGTGCGGGCCAGCAGGTCCCCGAGCACGACCACGACCGCGCCCAGCAGCGCCGAGCACAGCAGCGGGACCTGCGCGGTACGGGTCAGCCGGCGGGCGGTCTGCGGGGCGAGCAGCGCCACGAAGTCGACCGGGCCCGCCGCGCCGGTGGCCATCGAGGCCAGCACCACGCCGAGCGCGACCAGGCCGAGCCGGGTGCGGTTCAGCCGTACGCCGAGCGCGGTCGCCGTGGCGTCGTCCAGCGAGACGGTGCGCTGGGCGCGGGCCGCCCACAGGACGGCGGGCAGCAGCACCAGCAGCGCCCAGCCGAGCGGCGCGGCCTCGGCCCAGCCGCGCCCGTTGAGCGAGCCGGTCAGCCACACCTGCGCCTGCTGGGCGACGAGGTAGTCGCCCTTGGTGAGGAACAGCTGGGTGACCGAGCGCAGCGCGACGGCGAAGCCGATGCCGATCAGCACGAAGCGGGTGGCGTGCAGGCCGCCGCGCCAGGCGAAGACGTAGCCGAGCGCGGCGGCGAGCACACCGCCCGCGACGGACAGGTACGGCAGGACGGTGTACGAGGTCACGCCGAACGTCATCGCGCCCACCGTCAGCGCGCTCGCGCCCTGCGTGACGCCGATGACGTCCGGGCTGGCGAGCGCATTGCGGGCGACGGTCTGGATCAGCGCGCCCGCGATCCCGAAGGCCGCGCCGACCAGCAGCCCGGCCGCCATCCGCGGCAGCCGCAGCGTCCCGACGACCAGCTCCGCCGAGGAGGGCCGTCCGAAGACGGCCTTCAGCGCCTCGCCGGGCGCCACGAAGGACTCGCCGACACACAGGTACGCCAGGCAGACGGCCGCGAGCAGCACGGCGAGCACGGCGGCGACGGCCACCGCCCGCCGGTGCACCAGGAAGGAGGCGCGCCCGGCGCGCACGAGGGCGTACCCGGCGGGCCGCGCACCCGCCGGCCGTACGCCGTCTCCGCAGCCGGTGGCCGGCGCCGTCACGCGGGCACCGCCTTCCGCCGTACCAGCGCCACCAGGAACGGCACCCCGATCAGCGCCGTCAGCACCCCCGCCGGCACCTCGGACGGCGGGAACAGCACGCGCCCGACGGTGTCCGAGACCAGCACCACGACCGGGCCGAGCAGCGCCGCCATCGGCAGCAGCCAGCGGTGGTCGCCGCCCACGGCCGCGCGGGCGATATGCGGTACGGCGAGGCCGACGAAGGCGATCGGCCCGGCCGCCGCGACACCCGCGCCGGTCAGCACGGTGGCGCCGAGCCCGGCCACGACGCGTACGGCCGCGACGTTCTGCCCCAGCCCCTTGGCCACGTCCTCGCCGAGCGCCAGCGCGTCCAGGCCGCGCGCGACGGCCAGCACCAGCACCGCGCCCGCCAGCAGGAACGGCCAGATCCGCGCGACGACCCCGATGTCCCGGCCGGTCAGCGAGCCGACTTGCCAGAACCGGAACTCGTCCAGCGCCGCCGCCTTCGTCGTCAGCACCGCCATGGTCACCGCGACCAGCAGCGCGTTGATCGCGGCCCCGGACAGCGCCAGCTTCACCGGCGTCGCGCCGCCCCGCCCCCTGGAGGCGATCGCGTACACGGCCACCGCCGCGATCCCGGCGCCCGCGAAGGCGAACCACACGTAACCGCCGAGGGTGTGCACCCCCAGGAAGGACAGCGCGAGGACCACGCCCACCGAGGCGCCCTGGCTGATGCCGAGGACGCCCGGGTCGGCGATGGGGTTGCGGGTGATGCCCTGCATGGCGGTGCCCGCGAGGGCGAGCGCGGCGCCGACCATCAGGCCGGTCAGCGTGCGCGGCAGCCGCAGGAAGCGCACCACCTGCGCGGCGTCGCCGTCCCCGCCGTACAGCAGCGCGTCGAACACCTCGGACGGCGCGAACGGGCGGCTGCCGACCGCCAGCGAGAGCAGCACCGTCAGCAGCAGCACGAGCACCGCCCCGGCCGTCCAGGCGGCGCGGCGTCTCACCAGGAAGGTTCTGGGGCTGCTGGCCCGGACGACTGGCATCGGCTCCGTTTCGCGGTGGCGCGGGCACGGGCGGTGGGCAGGTCAGGAGAGCGTAAGTCTACGGCCCGCCCCGCCGGGGCCATCGGCCACAATGGCCACCATGGCTTCGCACACCCCGGTCCCCGATCCCACGGTCGCCACCGCCTCGCAGACGCTCACCGTCGGCTTCGACCTGGACATGACGCTGATCGACTCCCGCCCCGGCATCAAGGCGGCGTACGAGGCACTGTCGGCCGAGACCGGGACGTACATCGACGCGGACGCGGCGATCACCCGGCTCGGGCCGCCGCTGGAGCAGGAGATCCGCCGGTGGTTCCCCGAGGAGCGGGTCGCCGAGGTCAGCGACCTGTACCGGTCGCTGTACCCGGCGCACGCGATCACCGGGACGCTCGCGATGCCGGGCGCCCGCGAGGCGGTGGCCGCCGTACAGCGCCACGGCGGGCGGGCCATCGTCGTCACCGCGAAGTACGAGCCCAACGCCAAGCTGCACCTGGCGCACCTGGACATCGCGGCGGACGCCGTCATCGGCTCGCTGTGGGCGGAGGCCAAGGCCGAGGCGCTGCGCGCGCACGGCGCGTCCGTCTACGTCGGCGACCACACCGGTGACGTACGCGGTGCGCACACCGCCGACGCGCTGTCCGTCGCGGTGGCCACCGGGCCGTGCGCCCCGGACGAGCTGAGCGCGGCCGGCGCCCACGTCCTCCTGGACGACCTGACCGGCTTCCCGGCCTGGCTGGAGGGGTACGTGGCCGGGCGGAACCGTTGAGTCCGTTACGCCGCGGAGGAGCGCGCCTGCCGCCGCTGCGCCGCGACGGAACGCAGCACTCCGGCCGCGGCGACGACGAAGCCGACGCCCATCAGCATGCAGACCCAGTAGAAGACGGACGGCAGCGGATCGGCCCCGATGAACAGCGGGGTGACGGTGGCGAGTGTGGCCACCGCGCCAATCAGGAAAACAATCGCGCCGATCCGCACCAGCAGATCCCCGGCCTGGGGAGTTTTGTCAGACACACGACCAGGGTAAGTCCGGGCCAGAAGCGCGGGGGAACCACCCGGCGACGTCTTGTCACCGGGCACCGGACCATTAGCCTTGGGGGGTGGCGGGTCAGGTGGCCCGCTGCACTGCTATCCAGAGCTGTTTTTTCCCGCAGGGAACACCGTAACCAGACCCCAGTGGTTTTCCGACGAGTACGAGGACGAGGACAGACGTGCCTACCGGCAAGGTCAAGTGGTTCAACAGCGAGAAGGGCTTCGGCTTTCTCTCCCGCGACGACGGCGGTGACGTCTTCGTGCACTCGTCGGTGCTGCCCGACGGCGTGGACGCACTCAAGCCGGGCCAGCGCGTCGAATTCGGCGTGGTGGCCGGCCAGCGCGGCGACCAGGCGCTTTCGGTGACGATCCTCGACCCCGCGCCGTCGGTGGCGGCGGCCCAGCGCCGCAAGCCGGACGAGCTGGCGTCGATCGTGCAGGACCTCACCACGCTCCTGGAGAACGTCGCCCAGCAGCTGGAGCGCGGCCGCTACCCCGACAAGGCACACGGCGGGAAGATCGCGGGCATGCTGCGCGCGGTCGCCGACCAGCTGGACGTGTGACGGCCGGCGGCTAGCCGAAATTCAGCGCATCGCGGCCGAGGGGCGGTACGAGCCCCTCGGCCGCGGCACGCGTGAGCAGGCCGCGGACCGCCGCGTAGCCGTCCTCGCCGAGGTCGGCGGTGAACTCGTTCACGTACAGGCCGATGTGCTGGTCGGCGACGGCCGGGTCCATCTCCTGCGCGTGCTCCAGCACGTACGCACGCGATGCTTCGGTGTCGTCCCAGGCCATCCGCACGGACGCGCGGGCAGCGGCGGCCAGCTCGCGCAGCCGCTCGGCGCCCAGCGACCGCTTGGCGATGATCGCGCCCAGCGGGATCGGCAGCCCGGTGGTGCGCTCCCAGTGCTCGCCCATGTCCGCGAGGCAGCTGAGCCCGTAGTTCCGGTACGTGAAGCGGGCCTCGTGGATGACCAGTCCGGCGTCCACCCGGCCGTCCCGCACCGCCGGCATGATCTCGTCGAACGGCAGCACCGTGACCTCGCCGACGCCGCCGGGCACCTCGTCGGCCGCCCACAGCCGGAACAGCAGATACGCGGTCGACCGCTCGCTCGGAACGGCCACCGTCTTGCCGGCCAGGTCCTTGGCCTCGCCCGGCTCCCTGGTGAGCACCAGCGGCCCGCAGCCGCGCCCCAGCGCGCCGCCGCAGGGCAGCAGCGCGTACTCCTCCAGCACCCACGGCAGCACCGCGTACGACACCTTCAGGATGTCGCCCTCGCCGCGCTCGGCCATGCCGTTGGTGATGTCGATGTCGGCGAAGGTGACGTCCAGCGCGGGCGCGCCCGGGACCTTGCCGTGCGCCCACGCGTGGAAGACGAAGGTGTCGTTCGGGCACGGCGAATAGGCGATCTTGAGCGGGTCGCTCATGGCATCCTCCAGGAGATCGGGGCCCCGGCCGCCGTCAGGACGCGGGGGAGCGCGGCGCAGGCGGCGGAGAGCGCGCCCAGCGCCTCCCCGATGCGCCACGCGGCGCGGTCGCGCGGGCCGACGGCGTTGGAGACCGTACGGATTTCGAGCACCGGCAGGCCCTGCGCGGCGGCGGCCTCGGCGACGCCGAAACCTTCCATCGCCTCGACGAGGGCGCGCGGGTGGCGGGCGGCGAGCCGCGCGGCGTGTTCGGCGCTGCCGGTGACGGTCGAGGCGGTGAGCACCGCGCCGCACGCCGCGCCGGCCGCCGCGGCGAGGGCCCGCACCAGGTCCGGCGGCGGGGTGTGGACGACGGTCCCGAAGCCGAGGTCGGTGACCGGTACGAAGCCGTCGGGCGTCTCCGCGCCCAGATCGGCCGCGACGATCTCGTCCGCGATCACGGTCGCGCCCACCGGGGCGCCGGGCGCGAAACCGCCGCCGATACCGGCGGAGATCACGAGGTCGTAGCCCGTTCCGCCGCACACCGCCGCGGTCAGCGCGGTCGCGGTGCCGGCGGCAGCGGCGGCCGGGCCGACACCGGCGGCGAGCACGTCGAGGACCACGGAGGGCCGCTCACCGGCCCGTACGCGGTGCAGCGCGCCGCCCGCCGGCAGCGCGACCACCTCGGCGCCACCCTCGCCGGCCACACCGGAGACCACCGCGTCGCGCTCGGCCGCGACGGCGGTGACGGCCAGGACCCGTATCTCGGTCACCTCATCACCACCGGCCTCGCGCGGACGTCAGCGGGCTCAGGACTCGGCGCGCTTGAGCTTGACGTTCCACACGCCGGTGTACTTGCCGCCCTTGGAGGCGACGACGGACACCACGGTGGAGTCGGCCAGGCTGCGGGTCTGCTGGTTGACGAAGAGCTGGTCGGCGCTGGCGACGACCTGGTACGTCTGCTTGCTCATGTTGGTGATCGGGCTGCTGTTGGACAGCGCGATCCAGCCGTCCTCCGCCACGTCCGGCTCGACGCCGAGCCGCAGCTTCTCACCCGGGTGCACGGTGATCGTCTTCTTGGGCTCGGTGGTCAGGCACTTGGTGAACTCGGCCTGCGCCTTCTTGTCGGTGGAGGCCAGATCGCCGAGCACCTTGCCGTCGTCGTAGCAGGCCGCCTCGGCGGTCACGGTGTCCTTGCCGGCGGTCACCGTGGCGAGCGGGGTCGGCTTCTCACAGGCGGAAAGGGTGACGAGCCCCAGGGACACGGCACCGAGGGCGGCAGCGGCGCGGCGGCCTGTGCCCCAAGAAGAGAACGCGGTCATGCGGGCAGGCTATCGGTCGGTTCCGCTCACGCCACACGAGGGTGGGGCGCGCCGTGCCGCGCCGCACCCAGCAGGCCCCGTACGGCCAGCGCCGCGCCCGCCGCCACCAGCGCCCCGGCCACCGCCAGACCCAGCGTCCCGCTCAGCGGCAGCGCGATCCCGACGGCGCCGCCGACCACCCAGGACAGCTGGAGCGCCGTCTCGGAACGGGCGAACGCCGAGGTGCGCACCTGCTCCGGCACATCGCGCTGGATCACCGCGTCCAGCGACAGCTTCCCCAGCGCCTGGCACAGGCCCGCCGTCGCCGCCGCTGCCGTCACCACCACGAGGGCCAGCACCGCGTAGAAGACCGCCGCGGTGACCGTGACCGCCAGCGCCAGCCCCAGCACCACCGCGATGATCAGCTCCGGGGCCCGGGACCGCAGCCATGCGCCCACCGCCGTCCCCAGCGCGTTGCCCGCGCCCGCCGCCACCGCCACCAGCCCCAGCGAGACCTGCGGCCCCAGCCCGCCCAGCGGGTGCTCGCGCAGCAGGAACGCCAGGAAGAACGTCAGCAGCCCGGACAGCGACCGCAGCGCGCAGTTCGCCTGGAGCCCGTGCAGTACGGACGGGCCCACCGTCCGCAGCCCCGGCCGCCGCCGGCCGGCCGGCGCCTTCCCCGGCCGCTCCCCGGCCCGCTCGTCCTCCTCCGCCGACGCCAGCCGCGCCCGCCCCTCGCCCTTCGCCGAGTCCACCTTGTGCGGCAGCGAGAACGACAGGAAGGTGCCCGCCACGAACACCGCGAATGCCCCGTACAGCGGCCAGCTCGTCCCCACCAGATGCAGCGCGCCGCCCACCGGCGCCGCGGCCCCGGTCGCCAGCAGCCCCGCCAGCGTCACCCGGGAATTGGCCTTCACCAAAGAGATACGGGGCGGCAGCAGGCGCGGGACGACGGCGCTCCGCACCACTCCGTACGCCTTCGAGGACACCAATACGCCCAGTGCCGCCGGATACAGCTCCAGCCCGCCGCCCGCGACCGCGCCCGCCATGGTCAGCGCGAGCAGCGCGCGGGCCAGCATCGACCCGGCCATCGCGGCCCTGCGGCCGTGCGGCACCCGGTCCAGCAGCGGCCCCACGACCGGCGCCAGCAGCGCGAACGGCGCCATCGTCACCGCCAGGTACAGCGCCACCCGGCCGCGTGCCTGATCCGTCGGCACCGAGAAGAACACCGTCGAGGCCAGCGCAATGGTGATCATCATGTCACCGGCCGAATTCACCGCGTGCAGCTCGATCAGCTTGCCGAGACCCGACTCGCCCGCCCCGTGCGCGTGCGTCGCGCGCCGTATGCCGCGCCCCGCCGCCGCGAACGGGCGGCGCAGCGCCCGGCCCGCCGCGCGGCACGCCCGGCCGCCGCGCCCGTCGGATCGCGTGGACGCGGTCGAGGCCCGCGCCCCCTTCGGGGCACGCGGGCCGGTGGAAATCCGCGAAGCCTTGGCGATCCGCGGGGCCCGGGCCGATTTCGCGCTCCACGGGCCGAAGGCCCGCGACGCCCGTGGCATCCGCGGCAGCCTCGTCCTCCTCGACGCCCGTCCGGCAGCCACGCAGCAATAGTGCCCCCAACTCGCCCGGGCCATGGCTCTTTGCACGGCCTGTCGCGCCGCGCCGCACGGCCGGTGGCCGCTGCCGGTGACATTTGCCGCTCCCGCCGAGGGGCCGCACACCGTTGAAGGGGTAGCGTGTGTAGCGCGCCACCGGCGGTCGTTCTTGGCCGCGCGCCTTGTCGCGATCCCGCAGAATGGTTCGTAAGAGGTGCGCTCGACCGAGATGACCGGGCGCGGACGTCGACGCGGTCCCCAGGTCCGCTCCGCCCGCCCCGGCACGCCGGTCGTCCGGACAGGACAGGACAGCTCCGGCTGGCGCACTCGTGAGACGGCGTGGAAGAGAGAATCGATTCTTGTGAGTGCTGCGATGCGAAGCCGTACCCCTGACCGCCTGTGCGCCGAGGCGGTCGACCTTGCCCGCACCGCGGCCGAGGAGGCCGCCGCCCCGGGAACGGTCGGCGAGCACGTCGATGCCGTCGCCGACGGGGACCGCGTCGTCACCCACCTGTTCGAATGCAAGGAACCCGGCTACCGGGGCTGGCGCTGGGCCGTGACCGTCGCCCGCGCGTCCCGCGCCAAACACGTCACCCTCGACGAGTCCGTCCTGCTCCCCGGCCCCGACGCGCTCCTCGCGCCCGAGTGGGTGCCGTGGAGCGAGCGGCTGCGGCCCGGGGACATGGGGCCCGGTGACCTGCTGCCCACGGAGGCCGAGGATCTTCGGCTCGAACCCGGGGCCTTCGGCGGGGCCGATGGCGCCGACGGCGCCGATGGTGCCGATGGCGCGCGGGTCGCGCCGGGGGTTGCCGAGCTGGCGGACGCCGAGGACGCGGACGTCGAGCCCGGCTCGCCCGCGGTCCAGCCCGACACGACCGCGCGTGGCAGCATCGCCGCCGTCGCCGAGGAGCTGGGCATGGGGCGCCCCCGGGTCCTCTCCCGCTACGGCCTGCATGTCGCGGCCGACCGCTGGGAGGAGGCGTACGGCCCCAAGACCGCCATGGCCCAGGCCGCCCCTGCCAACTGCGTCTCCTGCGGCTTCCTGGTCCCGCTGGCGGGCTCCCTCCGCCAAGCCTTCGGCATCTGCGCCAACGAGTTCGGTCCCGCGGACGGTCACGTCGTCTCCCTCGGCTACGGATGCGGGGGCCACTCCGAGGCCGCCGTCATGCCGAAGCCTCCGCGGCCGGCGCCGCCGGTGATCGACGAGACCGTTGTCGATCCGTTGCCGTTGCGGCCGGATCGGGATGGGGGGTCTGTGGAGGAGTCGGGGCCGGGAGAAGAGTTCGGCCACAGCTAACTGCTGTCGCGGCGGGTTGGGGGTCCTGGACCGCGCTTCGCGCGGATACGCATTGCCTGGTCTGTGGGGCGGGGGTGCGCAGGGGGCCATCTCCTCGGCGCCTGGAGCGGCCGAAGTGTATGGACGCAA
>NZ_LGCW01000075.1:0-11810 GCF_001279365.1 Streptomyces sp. NRRL F-5755
CACACGAGCCTGGTCTGCCCGAAACCGGTTTCGCTGAATACCCCCCCCCCCCCCCCGGATGGCCTCCCCGCCTCCGGGCCCCCCGCGGCCCCCCGTCGCGCCGGGCAGCGGTGACGGTCCCCAGGCCCTCCAGGCCCCCGGAAGTCTCCAGGACCTGTACTGGCCGCCCGTCCACCCCTTCGAGTCCCTGGACCCGGAGCTGATCCGCTTCGTGGCCGCTCCCCCGCCCGCACGGGCCGCCGTGCTCGCCCGGCTGCGCGCCGACCCCGAGGCGCACGGCCGCTTCCTCCACGACCACCTCGCCACCCTCTACGCCCACTCCTTCGGCTACCGCGACGGCCCGGCCGCGCACGCCCCCGACGACGACCTGGAGATCGCGCTGTACGCGGCCCGCACCCGCCTGGAGCACGAGTTCCTGACGTACGGCTGCTCCCCCGCGCCCGTACCGGACCTGCACGGCCAGGAAGCCGCCGCCGACCACCTGGAAGCGCTCGCCGCCGACAACCCCGGCGCCTCCCACCCCCTCTTCCGCTTCCTCGCCGCCGACGCGACCCGCGAGCAGATCGAGTACTTCCTGCGCTGCGAACTGATCCGCAACGAGGTCGTGGACGACGAGGTCGCCCTGCTCGTCGTCGGCCTCCAGGGCCACCAGAAGGCGGTCGCCGCCTCCAACCTGTGGGATGAGTGCGGGCGCGGGCGGCTGGAGAACTTCCATACGTACTGGCTGCGCCGCCAGCTCGGCTCGCCCGCCGGCTGGGAAGCACTGGCCGCATACCGCCGCGACCACCCCTGGTTCGCCAAGCCCACCTCCAACCTCTTCGCCGCGCTGCTGCTGCGCCCCGCCCGCGTCCAGGCCGCGTACGGCTGCTTCCTCGTCTTCGAAAGCTGGGTCGAACCACACTTCACCCTCCTCCTGGAGGGCATGACGCGGGTGGGCATCCACGATGACGACATGCGCGTGTACTACACCGCCCACACCCGTATCGACCCCCGCCACAGCCAGGACCTGTGCGACGGCCTGCGCGCCCAGCGCCCCCGGCTGACACCCCGGGAGGTGCGGGCCGCGCTGAACGGGGCCCACCTCGCGGTCGACACGGGCGTACGGCAGTACGACCGCATCCTGCGTCACTTGGAGACCATGGGCCCGCGGGGCGTACCCGCGCCACAGGCCGGGGACCACTGACGCCGGCCGCGATCGGAGGAACCATGACGGAACCGGACCGCAGCATCCGGCAGGCGGGCGCCGCCGGCACCGTACCGACCCTGCCCGGCTCGACGCCCGACGGTCCCGGTGGCGTCACGCTCGGGCTCGACATCGGCGGCACCGTCCTGAAGTCCGCGCTGGTCGCCCCCGACGGAACGGTCCGGTACGAGAGCCGCTGCCCCACCCGCGCCCAGGACGGCCCCGACGCCGTCCTGCGCACCGTCCTCGACCATGCCGCCGAAACCCTGGCCAAGGCACGCGCCGAGGGTGAGGACGTGCGCGCGGTGGGCATCGCCTCCTGCGGGCTGGTGGACGAGGACGCGGGCACCGTGGTGTTCTCGGCCTCCATCCAGTGGCGCGATCTGCCGCTGCGGCGGCTGGCGTCCGAGCACCTGGGCCTGCCGGTGGCGCTCGGGCACGACGTACGGTCCGGCGGCCTCGCCGAAGCGCGGCTGGGCGCCGGTCGCGGCCACCGGGTCGTCCTGTTCGTGCCCGTCGGTACGGGCGTGGGCGGCGCGCTGCTGCTGGACGGACAGCCGTTCCCGGGCAGCCACTGGCGCTCGGCGGAGGTCGGCCACGTCGTCACCCGGCCGGACGGCGACCCGTGCCCGTGCGGCCAGCGCGGCTGCCTGGACACCATCGCGGGCGGTGTCGCCGTGGCCCGCCGCTACAACGAGCGCCGCGGCACGCTGCCCCCGGTCTCCGGCGCCGAAGAGGTGGCGAAGCGCGCGGCGGTGGGCGACCCGGTGGCCGTACGGGTGTGGGAGGAGGCGGCCGACGCGATGGCCCAGACGCTGCTGACGGCCGTCACCCTCTTCGACCCGGCCGTCCTCGTCCTGGGCGGCGGCCTCAGCCAGGCGGGCGAGCAGCTGCGCGCGCCGCTGCGGCGCGGCCTCGAACGGCGGGCCGCCTTCCAGGCCCTGCCCGACCTCGTCTTCGCCCGGCTGGGCGAACGGGCGGGCCGGATCGGCGCCGGGCTGCTGGCCTGGGACCTCGTCCGTGCCCCCGAAGGCGTACGGACGTGAGCGTGCGCGCCCGCGACCGGGCAGAAGCGGTCAGGGCCGCGCCCGTACGCGGGCACGGCCCGCCCCAGCCGCACCCCCGCGTCGGCTGCCGACCCGGCCCTGACCGGCCGTCCGGCCCCCGCTGACCGGGTCTGCCCGCGGTGCGGCGGACACGGGGGAAACGGGCATGTACACAGCAGTGGGCGCGGCGGACCGGGCCTGGAGGCCGTCGATCGGGTTCGCTTTCCCCAGCCGGGTTCTCCGTCCTCGAAAGGGGCCCCGACCATGGACCACCCCGTCTCCGGCACCGGCCCGGCCGGCGCCGAGGCCCCCCGCCCCACCGCCGCCCCGGACCGCCGCCTGGTCGAGGGCCGCACCATCGACGCCGTACCGGAGGACGAGCGCCACGGCCGTCCGCGCGACCTGTTCGCCGTCTGGTTCGCCGCCAACATCAGCCCGCTGACCATCGTCTCCGGCACCATCGCGCCGCTCGTCTTCGGCCTCGGCCTGTGGCCGGGCATCGCCGCGGTGACCCTGGGCAACCTGCTCGGCGGCTTCCTGATGGCCCTGCACGCGGCACAGGGCCCCCGCCTCGGCGTCCCCCAGATGATCCAGAGCCGCGGCCAGTTCGGCAGCCACGGCTCGCTGCTGGTCACGCTCGTGGTCGTCTTCATGTACGCGGGCTGGTTCGCGTCCAACCTGGTGATCGCCGGGCAGGCGCTGCACCGCTCGGTGCCCGCCGTGGACATCTCCGGCTGGCTGGTGCTGTGCGGGCTGGCCGGCCTGGTCGTCGCGATCGTCGGCTACGACCTGATCCACCGGGTCGGCCGCTGGGCCACCGTGCTGACCCTCTCCCTGCTCGCGCTGTGCGCCGTACGGGTCTTCATGACCCCCGGCGTCCTCGAACGCGCCATGAACGCCACCGGCTTCACCGTCTCCGGCTTCGTCGGCATGACCGCGATCGGCATCCTGCTCCAGATCACCTACGCCCCGTACGTCTCGGACTACACCCGCTACATGCCCGCGCACGCCGCGTCCCGCCGCTCCACCCTGTGGTTCACCTACTGGGGCAGCGTCCTGGGCAGCGTGCTGCCGATGTTCCTCGGCATCGTCATGGGCATCGCGGTGGCGGACGACGCGATCGCCGGGCTGGACACCGTGCTCGGCGGCACCCTCTCCGCCGTCGTCCTGTGCTCCTTCGCCGTCATCGTCGTACACGTCAACTCGATGAACCTGTACGGCACTTCCCTCTGCCTGATCACCGCAGCGCAGACCTTCCGGCACCGCTGGCTGCCCGGCCGACCGGCCCGTACGGCGCTGATCGCGGCCCCGCTCGCCCTCGGCCTGACCCTCGCCCTGGCCTTCCAGGACACCTTCCTCGCCTCGTACACCGACTTCCTGGCGATCCTCCAGTACGTCCTGATCCCGTGGACCGCCATCAACCTCGTCGACTTCTATCTGGTGCGGCGCGGCCACTACGACGTACCGTCCTTCTTCGCGCCCGGCGGCGGTGTGTACGGACGCGTCAACGGCCCGGCCGTCCTGGTCTACGCCGTGAGCTTCGCGCTGGAGGTCCCCTTCATGCACACCTCCGCCTACACCGGCCCGGTGGCCGGCGCCCTCGGCGGAATAGACCTCTCCTGGGCCGTGGGCCTGCTGATCCCGTCCGTCGCGTACTGGCTCATCGCCCGCCGCCGTACCGCCACCGTGCCCCACAGCACCACCGCGACCGCCCCTGCCCCCGCCCTCCCCCAGGAAGGCTCCTGAGATGTCGACCATCCCCGACTTACGCGCCGAGGCGGCCCGCCTCCTGCACACCAACCGCTACCTCACCCTCGGAACCGCCACCCCCGAAGGCGCCCCGTGGACCACCCCCGTCACCTACGCCTGGGACGACGCGGACCACTTCTACTGGTGGTCCGCCTCGGACGCGGTGCACTCCCGCAACATCGCCGCCAACCCCGCCGTCTCCGTCCTGGTCTTCGACTCCCAGGTCTCCGACGCCGAGGCCCAGGCCCTCTACGGTGAGGGCACCGCGCACGCCCTCGCCTCCGCCGACCTGCCGACGGCGCTGGCGGTCTTCTACGCCCGCCGCTACCCGGACCCCGCCGTCCGCGCGCGCAAGGCCCGCAAACCCGCCGAGTTCCAGGGCGACTCACCCAAGCGCTTCTACTGCGCCACGATCCACACGTACTCGGCCCTCACCCCGGAACCCCACCCGCTCCACGGCAACACGGTGCCGCACCGGCTCGTCTTCCCCTTCACGACGGCATGGGCAAAGGCTTACGAACCGGGTGAGCCGGGGACCTGACACCCCCGCCCTCAGCGGGACTTGCGCAACCAGGCGAGGAGCGCCACCAGCGCGATCGGTGCTCCCACGGCCACCTTGGCGGCGAGCTTCGTGGACAGCCAGGCGAAGCCGGGGTTCCACCACTTCATCCACCACGCCACCAGCATCGCCAGCACCAACACCAAGGCGGCGCTCACCACGGACACCGCGATACGGGCGGCCCGGCTGCCGAACTGCTCCGCGTTCTCCCCCTCGCTCATGAGTGCGATGTTAACGGGGCGGGCGCCGCCGCCCGTACCGCGTCGCGGCCTCATACGCGGCGCCGACCTGGAGCACCGCCAGATCCGCGCGCGGCGGACCGACGATCTGGAGCCCCACCGGGAGACCGTCAGGCGTGAAGCCGGCCGGTACGGACAGCGCGGGCGCGCCCAGCACGGACACGAAGTAGGCCGAGCGCATCCAGTCGATGTACGTACGCTGAGGCTGCCCGTCGACGACCGCCGGGTACTCCAACTCGGCGTCGAACGGCACCACTTGTGAAACCGGAGCCAACAGCACGTCGTACCGCGCGAAAAAGTCCACCACCCCGAGATGCAGCCGCGCGCGCCCCACCGTGGCGCGGACGAGATCGGCCCCCGTCAGCCGGCGCCCCTCCTCGATGTTCCACACCAGACTCGGCTTCAGGTCGTCACGGGACTCATCGAGCACCGCACCGAGCGCCATATCGAAGTGGTGGGCCCGCAGCGTACGGAAGACCTCCTCCGCTTCGTCCAGATCCGGGCAGTCCTCCTCGACCCGGCACCCGAGCTGCCGGAACACCTCCAGCTGCGGTTCCAGCACGGCCCGTACGCCGGCGTCGACCGGCACCCGGCCGCCGAGATCCGGCGTCCAGGCCACGCGCAGCCCGGTCAGGTCACGCGCCGGAAGCTCGCGGAACGCGGCGCCCGGCGCCTCCAGGCTGACCGGGCAGCGGGGATCGGGCCCCGCCATGACCGACAACAGCAGCGCGGCGTCGGCGACCGTACGGGCCATCGGGCCGGGCACGGTCAGCGTGTCCCACGGGTTCCACGCCGGGTACGACGGCACGCGGCCCGGGGTGGGGCGCAGCCCGACGACGTTGCAGAAGGAGGCGGGATTGCGCAGCGACCCGCCCATGTCGGAGCCGTCGGCGAGCGGCTGCATGCCCGCGGCCAGGGCGGCCGCCGCCCCGCCGCTGCTCCCTCCCGCCGAGCGGCCCAGGTCGTACGGGTTCCGCGTCACCCCGAAGACGGGGTTGAACGTATGCGAACCGGCCGCGAACTCCGGCACGTTCGTCTTCCCGATACGGATGGCCCCGGCCGCCTGGATCCGCTGGACCAGCAGCTCGTCCTCGTCCGGCACGGTCTCCGCGTACAGCGGCGAGCCGCGGGTGGTGCGCATGCCCCGGGTGAGGTGGGTGTCCTTGAAGGCGATCGGCAGCCCGTGCAGCGGCCCCGCCTCCGCACCCCGCGCCAACCGCTCGTCGGCTGCCGCAGCAGCCGCCATCGCGCCCTCGGGATCGAGCGAGACAACGGCGTTGACGCGAGGGTTGACCTCATCGATCCGGTCCAGGTGCGCCCGTACGACCTCCCGGGCGGACACCTCGCGGCGGCGGATGAGGGCGGCGAGCTCGGTGGCGTCGGCGTAGACGAGGCCGTCGGCATCGGCACCGGAGTCGCCACCGGTACCGGCGCCACTGAGATCGGCATCCCCACTCATACCCGCAACTCAACACCGTCCAGCAGCGTCCCGACCACCCCCCGGGCCCGCCCGACGGCTTCCTCGTCGCCCGTCCGCAGCCCGCGCTCCCACGCCTCCGCTGCGTCCAGAACCGCGAGCGCGGGCAGCGCGTACCGCTCCGCCACCGTCAGCTCCCGCCCGTAACCGCGCAGGAAGGCGGCGCGCAGGCCCCGGTCGGGCAGGCACGCGCCGTACGCCACCCGTACGAGGTCTTCCACCGCGCACCCGAGCCGCGCCTGCGCGAACCCGGCGAGCGCCAGCCGCCGGCCCGCCGCGTCCCACAGGAAGTGGTGCTCGCCGACATCGCCGTGGAGGAAGCCGGCGGGCAGCGGCGGGAGCAGGTGGAGCGCCTCGGCGCGGTCGAGGATCAGGCGCCGCTCCGCCGCCTGGAGCGCGCCCGCCGCCGACAGCGCGGCCACCTGCTCCTCGGCGGCGGCCTGCCGGTCGGCGACCCAGCGGTCCGCGCCGCCCGCCGGTACCGCCGTGCCGCACGCGTCATGGAGACGGCGCAGCAGGCCGCCCGCCTGCCGGTACAGCTCCGTACGGTCGGCGCGCCCCAGCCCGGAGCCGGTCGCGCCGGCCCCCGGCGCGGCGGTGAGCAGCAGCGCGAGCCGGGCGGGGTCACTGTCGACGAGGCTGGGCGCGTGCGCGTGTCCGAGGGCGGGGACGGCGTGGCGGTACGCGTGCGTCTCCCGCGTATAGCGGTCCGGTGTCGGCGCCACCTTGAGGAAGAACCGGGCCGCGTCCGCGCGCGTCAGCTCCCACACCCGGGCGCCGTCCGCCCGCCACGAGACGCTGCGGACCGCGGTGATCTCGCCACCGGCCCGGCGGCGGGCCCAGGCACCGATGGTGTTCGGGACGGATTGCACAGTTCCTCCTCGGTTGACGCCGGTTCGGACGGGTGCTCGCAGAACGAGGCCCGCGGACCGTTCGTCACGGTCCCACGAGGGCCCCCTCTCGGTCGAAAGTTCGACCACCCCGTCAACCCGGCGGCCCGGCACGGCTTCGGCCGACGCGATTCACCCGCCCGTGAACAGCCACCCGATCCGGGGATTGCGATGGCCGGAAGTCGGCAGAAACGGGGCCGTGCGGCCCTGCCGAGTTATACGGTTGCGCAATCCAGCAAGTAAATTGGACACCACCGAGACCGCACCGCGCGCCCGCACCGAACCGCCGGGGGGACCCACATGCCAGGCACCGACTCCCTGCGCCACACCGAGGAGACCGCCGCCTTCGAGCAGGCCCTCGGCCAGGCACTCGCCTCCCCGGAGATCAAGGAAGCCCTCCGCCGCACCCCCGACCCCCCCCGCCCCGAACACCTGCGCCTCCAGGCCCACCGCGAACGCGCCGCCCTCTGCGCCACCGCGGCCGCCGAGTACGCGACATACACAAGACTGCGCGCCGAAGCGGACACCCCCACTCCCGACACCACCCCCACGGACTCCCCCACCGCGACAGCCACCGGCGGCGGCCTGCTCCCCGCCATCGCCGTCCTCGTACCGAGCCTGGGCGCGATCGCCGCCGTCCTCTTCCTCGCCATCGGCTTCGGCATGCGACTCGTCAGCGCCCACCGCCAGTTCGCCGACGAGCTGGTGTACGCAGGCTGGCTCGCCGCAGGCATCGCAGCGGCAGCCACCGCAGCAGACCTGGCCTGGCTCCTAACAACAGCCGCCCGCAACCGCTCCACACCCCCCACCACGGACGCCCCCACCCCGGAAAACGAGATCACCCAGACCCGATCAGCCTGGCACTCAGCCCTCCTCGAACGCGGAATCCTCCCGTTCCTGCTGACCCGCATCCAGGAGAGCGAGGCGGAGCGGTCGACCGGCCGACCTGGCTACTCGGCTCCGGAGTACGGCAGTCCGGGGTACGACAGCCCCGAGTACTCGACGACAAGGTCGCCACGCTGACGCAGCGGCCGCCTCGTACGTGTCGACAACCCCAGTCGTAATGGCATTCATTTTCATGTAGCCTCGGTCGCGCCATCCGGTGCGGAGCGCCGCGCGCCCGTACCCACCCCCACCCCGGAGAGGTTCCGCGACCATGGCCGTTCCCAAGCGGAAGATGTCCCGCAGCAACACCCGTCACCGCCGCGCCCAGTGGAAGGCCCGCACGCCCGCGCTGGTCCCGGTGACCGTCGACGGGTCGGTGTACCAGGTCCCGCGCCGGCTGGCGAAGGCGTACGAGCGCGGTCTGCTGCGGCCGGAGGGCTGAGGGCCGTGGACCGGCGGATGCCGCTGCCCGTCACCGTGCTCTCCGGGTTTCTCGGCGCGGGGAAGACGACGCTGCTCAACCATGTCCTGCACAACCGGTCGGGGCTGCGGGTCGCGGTGATCGTCAATGACATGAGCGAGGTCAACATCGACGCCGCGCTGGTGCGCGGCGGCACGGCCGCCCTGTCGCGGACCGAGGAGCGGCTGGTCGAGATGACCAACGGGTGCATCTGCTGCACCCTGCGCGACGACCTGCTGGAGGAGGTCGACCGGCTCGCGCGCGAGGGGCGGTTCGACTACCTGCTGATCGAGTCCAGCGGGATCTCCGAGCCGATGCCGGTGGCCGCGACCTTCGCGTTCCCGCGCGACGACGGCGCGACGCTGGGCGAGGTGGCCCGGCTGGACACCATGGTCACCGTGGTGGACGCCGCCAACTTCCACACGGAACTGGCGGGCGGCGACGGGCTCGCCGAGCGCGGGCTCGCGCCGTACGAGGACGACGAGCGTACGGTCAGCGATCTGCTCGTGGACCAGATCGAGTTCGCCGACGTGATCGTCCTCAACAAGCTGGATCTGGTGAGCGAGGAGCAGGCGGCACGGCTGCGGGCGGCGCTCGGGCGCCTCAACCCGGTGGCCCGGATCGTGCCCGCCCGGCACGGCCGGGTGGCGCCCGCCGAGATCCTGGGGACCGGCCGCTTCGACCTGGAGCGCGCCCAGCAGGCGCCCGGCTGGGTCATGGAGCTGAACGGCGAACACGTACCGGAGACCGAGGAGTACGGGATCTCCAGCACGGTGTTCCGCGCCGCGCGCCCCTTCCATCCGGGGCGGCTGTGGACGTTCGTCACGGAGGGGATGGACAGCGGCGCGTACGGGGAGATCCTGCGGTCCAAAGGCTTCTTCCGGCTCGCCGGGCGGCCCGGGGTGACCGGCCTGTGGTCGCAGGCGGGGTCCGTCGCGCGGTTCGAGCCGTCGGGGGCGGCTGGGGCGGACGGTACCGAGGACGGCCGCTCTGGGGACGTACAGGAACTGGTCTTCATTGGGGTCGGGCTGCGGGGCGGCGCTCTGCGTGCGGCTCTCGGACGCTGCCTCGTCACGGACGCCGAGGTACGTGCCGCGGATTACGGCAGCGATCCGTTCCCGGCCTGGGAGACGTACGGCGTGGACGACACCTGTGAGCACGAGGACGTGCCGGCGTGGGCGGCCGGCTGACCCGGCAGCGGGCCTCCGTCCTGCGTGTGCTGACCGCGTGCCAGGACTTCGTGTCGGCCCAGGAATTGCACGTACGCCTGGTGACCGCCGACATCCCCGTCGGACTGTCCACCGTCTACCGCACCCTGCGCGACCTGGAGCGGGCCGGACAGGTCGATGTCGTACGGGACGAGGCGGGCGAGCGCCTGTACCGGCCGCGCCCTGCCGACGGCCACCGGCACTATCTGATCTGCCGCCGCTGCGGACGCAGCCGCCCGCTCGACTCCGACGTGGTGGAGCGCTGGGCCGAGCGGGTCGGCGCGGAGAGCGGCTACAGCGCGGTCGAGCACACCGTGGAGCTGAGCGGAATTTGTGGGCGATGCACGGGCAGGTGCGCGTAGCCGGGCTTCACCGGCCAGCACCGACAGCACCGACCGGGAAATTTCCGTCCCCTCGGCAACCCCCGCCCCTGCCGCACGTCGTGACGGGTGAGGGCGCCATCCGGCGCCGCCCCGCCGATCGTGGAGCAGCCACCGTGAACGACTCCCGCACCTCCGCCTCGCCCCTCTCCTCCTGCCCGCCCGCCACCTCGTACGCGCCCGCCGGGCGTGCGGCCCGTAGCCGGATACGGAGTGCCGTGACCGCCGGACTGCTGGTGACGGTCGCCCTGCCGGCGCTGTCCCTGACCGGTACGGCGTACGCCGAGGACTCGGCCCCGAGGGCGCAGGCGCCCAGCGCCGCCCCGGCAGCGCAGGCGCCCAGTGCCGCCGCCCATGAAGGACGCGCGGGATTCCGCGCACCGGCCGAGCCCGGTTCCGTCGCACCCGTCCCAGTCGGCCCGCCCGTCCCACCCCTCCGCGCAGCCGAGCGCCGCGTCGAGCGCCGCGCCGGCGCCCGCCCGGGACGAGCTCGCCGAGACGGGCGCCTCGACCACCACGAACGTCGCGCTGGGCGCCGGTGCCGCGCTGCTGATCGCCGTGGGCGGCGGCGCCGTCTACGCTGCCCGTCGCCGTCGCACCAACTGAGGCCACTGCCTCCCGACGGCCGAGGAACCGATGCAGTTCACCGCCGCCGCGCTCATCGCCCCGGTACGGCCCGCCGTACCGGGGCCTTGGCGCGCCCTGGGCCGGCGCCTGCTCCTGCGTGGTGCCCGCCCCATCACCCTGGCCGCCGGGCACACCGTCGCCGGGCCGCCCGCCGGAAGCGCCGGCGATCACTCCAGCCCCACCATCACGGACCTGTACCACGCGCACCGGCTGTCCATGGTGCGGCTGGCGGTGCTGCTGGTGGACGACCGGTCCACCGCCGAGGACGTCGTCCAGGACGCGTTCGCGGCCCTCTACAAGCGCCACGGCGAACGGCTGGACGAGGTCGACAACGCCCTGGCGTACCTCCGTACCGCCGTCGTCAACGCGGCCCGTTCGGTGCTCCGGCGACGGCGTACGGCACGCGACTACACGCCCCCGTACGAGACGGACGCGCCGTCCGCCGAGGAGCGCATCGTCCTCGACGAGGAGCACCGCGAGGTCCTCGCCGCCCTCGGCCGGCTGACCGCCCGCCGCCGCGAGGTGCTCGTCCTGCGCTACTGGGGCGAACTGACCGAGGCCCAGATCGCGGCCACCCTCGGCATCAGCCGCGGGTCGGTGAAATCGATCGCCAGCCGGGCGCTGGATTCGCTGGAGAAGATGTTGGAGGAGGGGGCGTGAGGGATCACGAGGTCGGGGCTGGGGGCGGGGCAGGGAACGGGGCGCGGGCCGGGGCCGGTGGCGGTTCCGATGGCGGCGCTGGTGCCGGTGGTGCCGATGGTGGCGCTCGTGCCGGAGGCGGCGCCCGTGACGGTGGCGGCGCTCGTGCCGGACGCGGCGCCCGTGCCGATGGCGCCCGCGGTGGGCGGCCGGTCGAGGCGCGGCTGCGGGCCGCCTTCGCGGCGCGCGCCGGGCAGGTCGACCTCCGTGACCTGCGGCCCGCCGCGCCGCCCGGCCCCCATCTGCGCCGCGTTCCGTTCCTGCGCCGCGCACCGCTCACGGGCCGACGGCTACGGCGTCTCGCCCTGCCACTGGCGGCAGCGGCCACCGCGACCGCCGCCGCCCTGGGCTACCTCGCCCCCGCCCCGGACAGCCCCCGGCAGCCGCACCCCGCGCCCGCCTCGACCC
>NZ_LGCW01000076.1:0-11557 GCF_001279365.1 Streptomyces sp. NRRL F-5755
ACCCTGGGGCACGCCCCCGAACGCATCCCCACCCACACCCCTACCCGCATCATGGAATGCACGGAATGCGGCGTCCCGGGCCGCCCCGAAGCCCTCCCCGGCGGCCTCTGCCGCGACTGTCGAGGCGACACCCCACCCCCGGACCCAACCGCCGAACACCTCCAAGCCCAACGCACCGCTCACTTCGCCCACCTCTGCCGTTCCCGCTCCCGCCCGGGCTCAACGGCGGCCAGTACGCAACGCGTAGGCAGCGGCAGCAGCCCCCATACAAAGACCAACTGAACCGCCGGAAAGACGAAGAACCCCCACCCGAACCCGGCGAACAACAACGGCGGCATCGGAATCATCCACAACAAACCGGCCATCACCCGGAATTCATCCTGCTCCCGCAAGGTCCGGCGCATGGCCAGGGTCATGAGGATGAACATGGACGGCCCCCCGAAGAAGGCGAACAGCCAGACATCCCCGAACACCAGGCTGTACAGGGTATGTGCGCGACTGCCGGGCAACGTCGCCCACACCACCACCCACCCAATGCTGAACACCGCGAAGTACCGCAGGACACAATCCAGCAACCACAACCCGGTGTGCTCCCGAGCATCCCCCGGCTCAACCGTCCTGATACTCATCCCCCAACCACCTGCACCTGCACGTCCCCCTCCTTTTCCCGCCCGTTCGCCGCCACCGACGGCCCAGGCACCGGCAATAGCCACACGGCGAACACCGCGTGGGCGACCACGTGAATCACCAGGACATTGACGGGTTGCATCTGCACCAGCACCGGCAACGGTGTCGGCAGGCTCAGCAGGTACCACGCCAGCCCCCGAAAGGTCGGTGCCTCTATGCGTCGCCTCATCGGCAACAGCACCAGGAACACGAACAGCACCCACACCCACCCGACAAGGGCAAAGCAGAGCCACGTGGACGCGAGCAGCGACCCCGCCCCGTCGAAATAGCCCAGCTCATCGCCCCCGCCGAACCGGGTATGCACCGGAAGGACGCAGGCCACCACCGCCGACACCACGAGCAGAGCGACCAGATACCGCCCAGAACTCCGCAGCAGCCACCACGGCCCCCACCCCCGCCCAGCCCCCGGCGGATTGGTTTTGAACGTGTTCACATCCTGATCATGCCAGACCCGCCCCGCCCCCCCCGGCCCCCCCCGCCCTACTGCCAGGTCGCAGTGTCCGGATCGACACCGTGGGCGCGAGCGTTGGCGTCGACGACGCGACGGAACCATGCGGCGAGGCCGGCGCGGACGCCGTCGTAGTGGGCGGCGTACTCTGGATCGGACTCGAACATGCGGCCGAGACAGACCTGCATCTGCCTGGTGAGGGGAAAATACGAGGCGAAAGCTTCACGGTGCCGCTCGGCGAGTCGATTCGCTTCCGGACTGCCGGGTGCGACGCCGGCGTCCATCGCGTCCCCGAGGGCGCGGTCGAGATCGGCCATGGCGTCGGCAACGGCCTGCCATTCCTGCGGACCGCGAGCGGCCGAGCGTTCCGCGTACTGGCGCCACTGCACCGTGTCGCCGTAGCGCTGACGGGCTTGGGCGGGCCAGTCCGGATTCCACTGGGGGCCGAAGATCGAAGCCTGCTGCTCGGCGGTGAGCAGCAGGCCACGCTCATGGGCGTCGATCATGCGATCCAGCCCGGCGCTGAGCTGCTGGAGGCGCTCGATCCGTTCGGCAACCTGCGCGCGCTGCGCGCGCAACGCGCCGGGCACGTCTGCGGCCGAGTCGTCCAGGACGGCCCGAATCCGGTCCAGACCGAGACCGACCTCGCGGTAGACGACGATGCGATGCAGACGCTCCAGGTCACCAGCGGTATAGAGCCGGTACCCGCCAGCCGTACGCAACGACGGTCGCGCCAACCCCACCTCGTCCCAGTGGTGCAGCGCCCGAACCGTCACCCCCAGACGCGAGGCAACCTGACCGACGGTCAGCCCATCAACATCATCACCGGCATCAGACATGCTCCCCATTGTCATCGCGGCCGAGGCCCGCTAAGGCGTCAGGAGTCGTCCCCCGGCTGGTGCGCACCTGGTATGGGACGGCCGGCACGCGGACATCAGTCCCGGGTCAGCGCCTGGGGCAAGGCGGGCGCCGGTATGGACTGTGGGGGCGTGGGCAGGTGCTGTTGCGCTGATGCCTTGGCGGGGACGCCGCACAGGGCCGTGAGCCAATGGGTGGCCTTGGCGTCGTCGATGGGGCCCGTCTTCTCATTGCCGTCCGGGGCGAGGCCGTAGTAGCGCGTCAGGTTCGTGCCGAGTGTCACTTGGCGGCTGCCGTCCGGGCTGGAGAAGGAAACCGTTCCCGAGCCGGGGACGAGACCGTCGTGGCCCCAGACCCGCCCGCACGGCAGGTCCAGCGAAGCCAGGCCCAGGCCGTACCGCGCTTTCGACGACGAGCCCATCCGCACCGTGGTCTGCATCTCCCGCAGTTCGGCCGTGTCGATCAGGCGGCCGGTCAGCAGTGCGCGGAAGAACCGGTTGAGGTCGTCCATGGTCGAGACCAGTGAGCCGGCCGTGCCGGCCCAGGACATGTCGTAGACGCTGAAGTCGCGCGGCGGGTCGAATATCCCGTTCAAGCCCTCGTACATCTTGGCGTGCGGTCCGGTCAGGTAGGGCGAGCGCGGGAAGTAGGTGTGCCGCAGGCCGGCTTTCCGTATGACGTGTTCGGTGATGTACGTCTCGGGGGTCTCCCCGGTGACCTTGCGCAGCAGCAATCCGGCTATCACGTAATTGGCGTTGGCGTAGTGGTGCGCCTCGCCGGGCTTGCCCGTCGGCTCCGCCGCCAGGGCCAGCCGGGCCAGCTTCCGTGGGTCGTGACGGTGGAAGCGGCCGGTTTCCAGGTCTTCCGGCACGGACCAGAGGGCGTAGCCGTAGTCGGCGATGCCGCTGGTGTGGTTGAGCAGCATCCGTACCGTGATCGCTCGGCCGCGTTCGCCGGGAATCAGGTCGGGCAGGTAGCGGCCGATCGGCGCGTCCAGTTCGATGTGGCCCGCCCCGACCTCCTGGAGCACGGCGGTGGCGGTGAAGGTCTTGGTGATGCTGCCTATGCGGTGTTCGAGCCCCGGTCTCATCGGGCGGCCGGTCTTGATGTCGGCGACGCCGGAGGCGCCTTGCCAGGATGCGTCGCCGTCCCGTACGGCCGAGTAGGCGCCGTACATGCCTGCTTTGTGCAGGTCCTGGAGGGTCCGGTCGAGTGCCTTGCGGTCGAGGCCGTGGTGCGCCGGCTGGGCTGCGGCGACCGTTGCCGGGGAAGCGGGCGGGGCGGGCGTCCCGGCGGCCGAGGCCGGGAGGGCCGGGGCGAGCAGGGCCAGTAAGACGGCCGTGGCGGTGGTGGCGAGCCGCACGCGGCGGCGGCTCGGTGGGGACAGGGGCATGGCATGTCTCCGTCGGTGCATGGCCGAGGGCTCCCATGGAGCCGGCGGCCGTCGGATGGTGGCCGGCGATCTCTCTCGCTCACTGGCGATTGTGCTGGCCACGCCACCCCCTGCCATCAGCCTTTGGTAGCAGATCGCTCACACGTTCGCGTGACGGATGTCAGGTTTGCCCGGTGAGTTGGGGCGCCATGAGGAGGGCGGTTCTGGGAGCGCTGGGAGTCGGGGTAGGGAGTCGTTCGTGCGCGCCCGGGGGCTGCCCGCGGCCTGTGACCCGTACCACAAGGGCCCTTCATTTCGAAGGACCTTAGGAAAGAACGCTCCAGAGGGCGCAACCACGGCGTGTCGGATGACCATCTAATCTTGCGGAGAGGCTCGCTGCCGTCGGCAGGGCCAGAACCATGCCCACCGCTGCACCACGCCCTGGAAGCGAGTAGATCCCCGATGAGTCTGACGGGCACGCCCTTCTTCCTGACCGCGATCGCGCTGCTGGTTGTCGCGGTCGTGCTGCCGTTCGCGCTGTGGGGCCGTGTCCGCGGGCCGAAGATCGTGCGGGCGGTGGCGCGTCTGGGCATGCTGCTGTTCGCGCAGGTCACCGCGATCACGCTGGTGTTCGTGATGGTCAACAACGCCAACAGCCTCTACGACAACTGGGACGACCTGCTCGGCACCTCCGACCACGTCGAAGCCGCCAAGGACCTCGGCCCGGACGGCATGGGCGGGCTCAAGGCGAAGAACGCGCCCAAGCAGCTGGTGCAGTTCGGCCCGTCCAAGGACTCGGTCGTCGGACCGGGCGTCCAGGAGGGCGAGTTCAAGGGGCGGATCTCGGGCGTCAGCGGCGAGGTGTACGTATGGCTGCCGCCGCAGTACGACGACCCCGCCTACAAGGACAAGAAGTTCCCCGTCGTGGAGCTGCTGCCCGGGTTCCCCGGCTCGGCCAAGTCGTGGATGGGCACCCTGAAGGCCGCCGAGCAGCTGAAGCCGCTCATGGAGCAGGGCAAGGTCAAGCCCTTCATCCTGGTCGCGCCGCGCACCACCCTCCTGGGCAAGGTGGACACCGGCTGCGTCAACATCCCGGGCAAGGTCAACGCGGACAGCTGGCTGAGCGTCGACGTACGCCAGATGGTGATCGACAACTTCCGGGCCGAGGACAAGCCCGCCTCCTGGGCGGTCGCGGGCTACTCGGCGGGCGCGCACTGCGCCGCCAAGCTCGCGCTCGCCCACCCCGACCGTTACCGCGCCGCCATCAGCCTCTCCGGCTTCAACGACCCGAAGATGGAGCCCGCCTCGCTCGCCGGCCAGGACCCCAAGCTGCGCGTCGAGAGCAACCCGCTCACCATCCTCAAGACCGCCAACAAGGCGGGCAAGCCGCCGCGCACCGCCCTCTACGTCTCCGGGGCCTCCAACGACGGTTACGAGGCCGGGCTCGCCCTCAAGCAGCTCGCCAAGGACCCGACGACGGTCAAGGTCAAGCTGATCCCGCCGGGCGCGGGCGGCCACGGCACGGCCGTATGGAAGAACCAGATCCCGGAGGTCTTCCGCTGGCTGAGCGGGGTCATCGGCACCGAGCCCCCCGCAGGGGGGACCGGCCCCGGCCGCGGTACCGAGCACGGCCGCAACCCCGAGCCCGGTCACGGCACCGATCCCGGTCACGGCACCGGACACGGCCGGACCCCCGAGCAATCGCGCGGCCCCCGGCACGCCTAGATCTCGGCGAAGCCGCCGTCGGCCTAGTGGCCGGTGTCTCCTCGCCTGCGCGGCGGGTGGCGGGCGCACGCTGCCGGACCGTCGCGTGCATGCAGTCCGCCGCCGGGCCGGCGGGTGCCAGCGGTGCCCCGGGCGGGCTCGGCGACCGGGCCGGCTTCGCAACGGAGGCGGCCCTGCCAAGGTGGTGGCCCGCCGGGCCGGCACCGGCCGGGTGCCCGTCGGGCGGGTGACGGCGGACGCCGCCTACGGCTTGAGCAAGGAAGCGCGCTTCGAGCCGGGCAAGGGACGCCTTCCACTCGAATGGCCCCCACCTGCCATCACACCGGTGTCCCCGCTGGGCCACCGGCCATCTCATCCACGCCCCGTCCAGGGGCCGCCCGGCACCAGTGCCCGCCCCGCCCGCACGGCGACGCTGCCCGGGCGGCACGCATCTGCGACCGGGCTCGGACGCCGGTGCGGCCAGCACCAATCACACCAGCGACACCAACACCAACCCCCAAACTCACGGCAAACGACGGATTGTTGAAAAGGCTCGTGGTCCACGCTCAGTGTGCGAAACAGGCGAGTGCCGCGGCGGCGGCCGCTGTGATGCCGTGCTGCAACGTCGCCTCGACGGAGGGAGCGAAGTCCGGAGCGTGGTTCGCCGGCAAGCCGGCCACCTTCTCCTGGAGGGCCGTACCTGGAGCGTTGCCCCAGTCCGTCGCGGCGACCGAGCCGAGGAACCAGTAGACGGTGCCGACTCCGTCCCTGGCGAACAGGCCGAAGTCCTCACTGGCCAGCATCGCCGGCGTCGTCAGTACGCGCCGTTCGCCCAGAAGGGCGGTGTGCGCGGAGCGCACCGATGCGGCGTACGCACGGTCGTTGATGTTCACCGGCGCGTTGGGGCCGACGGTGATGTCCGGCTCCTCGGGGCAGCCGGCGGCCTGGCACTCGGCGCGGACGATCCGGCATACCGCGGCGACTGCCCTGTCCAATTGCGTGTTCGCATAGCACCTGATGCTGATGCCCAGTTCAGCGCGGTCCGGAATGACATTCGGCACGGTCCCGGCGTGAAGCGAGCCGACGGTCACCACCAGTGGCTCGAACGGATTGTTCTCCCGAGAGACCACGCTCTGGATCCGCTGGATGATGTTCGCGGCCACGACGACCGGGTCCACTGTGAGGTGAGGGGTCGCTCCGTGACCACCGCGGCCGCGCACCACGACGTTCACGAGTGCGGCGGCGGACGTCAGCGGCCCCGGTCCGTGGGCGAGGACACCGCACGGCAGGGGTGCGACATGCTGGGCCAGTACGACGTCGGGCCGGCCGAAGCGTTCGTAGAGGCCATCGGCCAGCATGTCCCGCGCGCCGGTCAGGGTCTCCTCTGCCGGCTGGCCTATGACCATGAGCGTGCCGGACCAGGCGTCCCGTTGGCCGGCCAGGAGCATCGCGGCTCCCCAGGCACAGGCCAGATGCGCATCGTGCCCGCAGGCATGGGCCACCGGCACGGCGCGTCCGTCCGCCCCCGTTACCGTCCGGGTGCTTGCGTACGGCAAGCCGGTCGCCTCGGCCACGGGCAGACCGTCCAGTTCGGCGCGCAGGGCGACGAGCGGGCCGTCACCGTTGAGCAACAACCCCACGACCCCGTGTCCTCCGACTCCGGAGGTGACGTCACAGCCGACGTCCGTCAGACGTGCGGCGAACAGGGCTGCTGTGACCTTTTCCTGGCCCGACAATTCCGGATGCGCGTGGAGTTCTTCGTACAGGCGCCGTGCGGAAGGCAGGATCCGGGCCGCGTCGTCCGGAAGTCTGGCCGTGCTCGACGCCGATTCGTTCCTCATGTATGCGCTCCCCCTGTGCTGGCCGGCTACAGCCAGCCCGTCTCCCTGGCCAAGTGATAGGCAGCGACCTTGTTGGCGACGCCCAGTTTGGACAGGATCGATGTCATGTAGTTGCGTATGGTGCCTTCGGCCAGGTGCAGCCGTGCCGCGGTCCCGCTGGTGGACAGGCCCTCGCCGACCAGGCGTAGTACCTCGCGTTCCCGGGCCGTGAGGGGGTTGCCGCCGAGTGCCAGGGCGTCGGTGGCGATTTCCGGGTCGATGTGGCGTCCGCCGCGGTGGACGGTACGGATGACGTCGGCGAGTTGTGCGGCGGGCGTGTCCTTGGTGACGAAGCCGCGTACGCCCAAGCTCAGTGCCCGTTGGAGGTGGCCGGGGCGACCGTGGCTGGTCAAGATCACTACGCCGCATCCGGTGCCGCTGTCCCGAATAGCCTCAGCCGCCTCCAGGCCGTTCATGACCGGCATGTCGAGGTCCAGCACGGCTACGTCCACACCGCCGGCGCGGACGGCGGCCACGGCTCCCGAGCCGTCCGGCGACGTGTTGACGACGGCCAGGTCGTCGTGTGCGGAGAGGAGAACGGACAGCGAGTCGCGGATGAACGCCTCGTTGTCCGCGACGGTGATACGGATGGGCATGGTCGGTTGCCTCTGCTGGTTCAGGTGTCGCGGGGAACGGGATGGAGAGGAGCGTGGGCCAGCAGCCGGAAGCCTCCGTCGCCGTCCGGGGCGGCGGAGAGTTCGCCACCGATGTGGCTGAGCCGTTCCCGCAGCCCGCGCAGCCCGTTGCCGTCCGACGGGCGTCCGGGCGCACTCGCCCGGTCGTTGGATATTTCCGTCATCAGACGGTCGCCGTCGACGCGGAGCTTGATGCGGCACTCGGTCGCGGTGCTGTGCCGCAGCACATTGGTCACTCCCTCGCGGACGACCCAGCCGATCACGTCCTGCACCTGCTGCGGTATGCCCGGCGGTACCTCGTCCGTACGACAGGTGATGCCGGCGGACAGCAGTACCGAGCGTACCCCCTCGAGTTCGGCGCCAAGGGAGGGCTGGCGGTAGCCGCGTACGAGTGTGCGCAGGTCCGACACGGACTCACGCGAGACGCTCAGTGCCTGTTCGATCTCCGCTGTGGCACGGGCCGGGTCGCTCTTCACGAGGAGGAGGGCGACCTCCAGTTTCATACCGACGACGGACAGCCCGTGACCGAGCACGTCGTGCAGGTCCCGGGCGAACCGTAGGCGCTCCTCCAGAACGGCCATACGGGCCAGCTCGGCCCGGTTGTCATGGATTTCCCGGGCGAACGGCGGCAGCAGGCCCAGCGCGCCCACGATCACGACGGTCACCGCGCTGCGCATCAGGACGTCCGCCATGATGTTGGCGGACATGCCGAGGAGCCAGCAGGACAGCGCAGTGCCGACGAGGATGAGCCCGGCTGCCCAGGCCGCTCTCTTCGCGTTGAGGGAGACGACGGCTGCGCCGGCGGCCAGGGAGGGCAGGGCGCCCCAGGCCGGTCCCAGCGCCAGCAGCGAAGCGAAGGCGACGCTGGTGCAGATCGCCAGGTCGAGCAGGTGCCGGTCGCGTGCGCCGCCACGGGCCACCACGTCGAACACGGTGCGGGAGAAGGCGACCCCGAAGGCCAGGCAGCCGAGGGCGCCGGCGTAGATCAGGCCGGGCGAGGGCCGGTGGCGCAGCCACAGCACCATGCCTTCCCCAAGGAAGACCGCCGCTGTGAGCAAGATCAGCCAGGCCACCGCACGGGCCACAGCGGCAGGTGTGCGCCGACGCACGTACCGGCCCCCCTTCGTGACAAAACCGGCTGAACCCTGACTCTATCGCCGCTCTGTTCAGCCCGATCGCCGGGGATCCCAGCGGAAGAAGCGCTTGCCCATGGAGAAGGACAGCCCCGCCCAGGCGCACAGAATCCCCACCGGCTGGGCGCAGGCGTGGAACGACTCGGCGAACCCGACCTGGGCGGTGATGCCCGCGGTGGTGGGGTCGCTCGCGAAGTCGTGACCGAGCCAGGCGGTCCTGACGATCTCCACCACCGGACTGGAAGGCAGGTAGGGCGCCACGTGCTGGGCCCAGGACGGCAGTTCGGAGACAGGCATGGCGACCCCGGAGGTCATCATCATGAGGAGGATCACCGGCGTGACGATCCAGGTGGAGACCTCGCCGCTGGGCAGGAGGCCGGAGAGCCCGATGGCCAGTAGGGAGAACGTGAGCGCGCCGAGCAGGACACCCAGCACGAGCAGCAGCGGATTGCTCGGTGCCGGAGCGTCGATGGCGATCACTCCCACGACCAGGAGCACGATCACCTGAAGGACACTGGTGACGCTTCCGCTGGCCGCCTCGCCGGTGAGGATGGCGGTGTCCGGCAGCGGGGTGCCCCTGAGGCGCTTGTAGACGAGGCGGTCACGCCGCCCGGCCGCCGAGTTGATGACGTTGTACACGATCCAGAGCAGGACGAAACCGAGGAATCCGGGAAGCAGGTAGACGCCCGCGTCGAATCCAGCGATGTCGCCCTTTCCGTGCTGACTGATGGGGAATGCCAAGCCCAGTCCGAGCGGGAGGAGGGCTCCGGTGAGTGCGAAGCCGAGGTCGCGCCAGTAGACGCGCTGCGACAGCAGGAATTGCGAGAAGGTGAAACGCAGCCAGTTCATGCCTGTCCCTTTCCGGTGGCAGCGACGTCGAGGAACACGTCTTCCAGGGAAGCCGTACGTACTTCCAGGCCGCGAAGCTTCGCATTGTTGTCGTCAGCCCAGCGCAGCAGCGTTTTCAAGGCCGCTTGCGGTTCGTCGGTGACGAGACTGACGCGGCCGTCCGCCTCGTGCACCTCGGCTCCAGGGAAAGGCGGCAGGGTGCGCGCACTGATCAGGGAGTCGGCGAGGACGGAGATCCGCGTGCCGGCGTCCTGGGCCAGAACGTCGGTGACCGTGCCGTGCCGGACGATGCGGCCGTGGTCCATGATGGCGACCCGGTCGGCCAGGAACTCGGCTTCCTCCATGTAGTGCGTGGTCAGCAGTACGGTCATGCCCTCGGCCACCATGTCCTTGAGGAACCGCCATGTGTGGCGCCGGGATTCCGGGTCGAGCCCGGTGGTCGGCTCGTCCAGGAACAGCAGCTTGGGCCGGCCCAGCACGGCGAGGCTCAGGTCCAGCCGGCGCCGTTCACCGCCGGACAGCCGGCCGACTCGTGTGCGGGACCGGTCCTGGAGATCGACGAGGCGCAGTGCTTCGTCGGTGGAGACCGCGTCGGGAGTGAAACGCCGCCATGCCTTGATGGTCTCGGCGACGGTCAGCTCACCGAAGAAGCCGGCTTCCTGAAGCATGATCCCGATGTCTGAAGCGATGCGGTTCCGATGGGTGTGCGGGTCCTGCCCGAAGACCGAAACGCTACCGGCGGTCGGTTTGAGATAGCCCTCCAGCACATCGAGCGTGGTGGTCTTTCCGGCACCGTTGGTGCCGAGCAGGGCCACCACTTCGCCTTGGAAGACGTCGAACGAAATGCCGTCCACAGCGGTCTTCCGACCGTATTCGAGGCGCAGGTCGCTGACCTGGATGACGGGTTCACTGGTCATACTGCGACCTTAGGAAGAGCGGGGGTGGGCAGCCAGGGAGAGAGCTCACGGGTCCCGGGTGCGTTCCGCGGAGGTACCGCCATGACTTTTGTCATGCGGGGATCGAGCTTCGGTAAGCAGCCGATGCTGTGTCCGTGCCACTCAGCCTCCGGAGCCAGAGCAGCCGGGCAATCTGCATCTCCTCTCCCGGCACCACTCCGAGCCGGTTGTTCATCAGGTGGATGTGGTGGAACGCCGTCAGGTAATCGGGCCGAGACGGTGCAGCGTCCCGCACCAGCAGCCAGAAGTCATCGACGTACGACGTCAGCACGGGCCCCAGAAAGGCATCGGCAAGGACATCGTCGACTTCGGTACCGAGAATCCCGGCACGCCGCCACGCCACGGGGTCACTTGGCGCGAGCCGGGGCAGCGGCCGGCCCGCTGGAGCGTCACGCAGCCCGCGCCCCGACCAGTACCAGGCGTACTGGTGGAGGAACGCGGTGCGTGACTCCTCAGGCAACCGTGCGGTCATCAGGGCCGTGTGAGCCGCCGCGATCGCTGTGCGCCGAGGGCGGTGGCCTGCGCCCGAGCACAGCAGTGCGGCCTCGCTGCCTCGTCGCATGAGCTGCTCAGCCAGGGCCACCCCGGCAGGACCGCCGAATTTCTCGTACTCCGGTTCGTAGAGCCTTTTGACCACCATGCGCCGTGTGGGGAAGCGGCCAGGGGGGCCGTCGGCGGCTGCGAACCGGTCCAGTGCCTCGTCGAAGGCACGGTCGAGTACCGCCTCGTAGGCGGCGAGTCGCTCCGGCAGGCCGCGGAACCGGACCCGCAGCTGGAGACCGACGACGTCGACGTACTGCAGGAAGAACCAGTGGAGATCGGGATCGGAGTCCTTGAAGCGGCGGACGGACGGTGCCACCACTCCTTCGACCAGCTGTCTGATCTCAGGGATGGTTGAGACGTAGGCCGCTTCCTTCAGATCATCGGATCGTTGGACTGGTGTGTCGTTGACTGACGCCCAGTGGGCACGCATCGAGCCGTTGCTGCCGGACCGGACACCGAAGCGTGGAGGGCGGTGGCGTGATCACCGGCAAG
>NZ_LGCW01000077.1:0-11523 GCF_001279365.1 Streptomyces sp. NRRL F-5755
GTTCCTGCCCGCGCTCGGCATCCTGGTCTTCCTCGGCGCGCGCGGCGAGGCCGGGTTCACCAGCGGCGGGGGTGGGCCGATGCGGCTGCTCTGGCGGTGCCCCGGGGGCAGCCGGCCGCCCCGGGTATCGCAACGATCAGGCCGACCACGGCACCGGCCGCAGTGGCTTTCAGACCGCCGGAGCCACTGCCCCGGCTGCGGTCAGATCTTCGAAAACGCCTGGTCGCGCTGGGTCTTTCGGCTTTCCATGACATGAGGGGTCTCCGGATTCCGAACGTGGAGTGAACGGACCGTGCATGGCGCGAAGCTGATGGTGGGCGCGCCGTGCCCCGCTGACAAGGCGGAATCCGGACACCCCGATCCGCATAGCGCTCGCGGCGGACCGGGGTGTGCTGGGTCAGGGCTTGACGGTGTCCGCCTGGGCGGCGGACTGCGCCGTGGTGGTGGCCGGTGCCAGCGCGGCGGCCGTCTCCTCGACCGCCTCCTGGGCCGCCTTACGGGCGGTGGCCAGCGCCGTACGGGCCGAGCGGGCGGTACGGATCGCGTCGTACGTCAGCACCACCAGCGCCAGCCACACCAGGCCGAAGCCCGCCCAGCGCTCCGGCGGCATCTCCTCGTGGAAGACCAGCAGACCGAGGACGAACTGGAAGGTCGGCGCCAGGTACTGGAGCATGCCGAGCACGGTCAGCGGCAGCCGCACCGCCGAGGCGCCGAAGGCGATCAGCGGCAGTGCGGTGGCCACGCCGCAGCCCATGAGCAGCAGCATCTGCCCGACCCCGCCGCTGGTGAACCCGGCCTCGCCGCGCGCGCCGAGGAAGACCAGGATGCCGAGCGCGGGCAGGAACTGCATCGCCGTCTCGGCGCTGAAGCCCTCGATGCCGTCCAGCTTCACGCCCTTCTTGACCAGGCCGTACGTGGCGAACGTGAACGCCAGGGCGAGCGAGATCCAGGGCACCTGGCCGTACGCCACGGCCATCACGACCACCGCCGCGGTGCCCACGCCGACCGCCGTCCACTGCAACGGCCGCAGCCGCTCGCGCAGCACCAGGACGCCGAAGGCGATGCTGACCAGCGGGTTGATGAAGTAGCCCAGGCTGGCTTCGAGGACGTGCCCGCTGTTGACGGCCCAGATGTACAGGAACCAGTTGACGGAGATGACCGTGGCGCAGACCAGCACCAGGCCGAGCCGCCGGGGCTGCCGCACCAGCTTCGGTACCCAGGACCAGCGGCGCATCAGGGCCAGGATCACCACGGCCACCGGCAGCGACCACACCATGCGGTGGGCCAGGATCTCGGCGGGGGCCAGGTCGCCCAGCAGGTGCCAGTACAGCGGGAGCAGGCCCCACATCACGTACGCGGCGGTGCCGTAGACGAGTCCTGTGCGCTGGTCGGACTGGGGTGGCAAGGGGCCCTCCGGGAAATGCTGCTCCATTGCGCCGGCGGTGGTGCGGGTCGCGCTTTGAAGGTAACGCCCGGCAGGTCCCCTGTCATGCCCGTATCGGAATACGGTCATGACGCGGCCTGCGGGCGGTGCGGACCGGCCGAAAACAGCGGTGCCCGTACCGGACGTCCGAAGACGCCCCGTACGGGCACCGGAGGCGCGGTGGGCGGCCGCTCAGCCGACCACCGTCCAGGTGTCGTTGCCGGCGAGCAGCGAGGCGAGGTCGCCCTTGCCCTTCTGCTCTATGGCCGCTTCCAGCTGGTCGCTCATCAGCGTGTCGTAGACCGGGCGGTCCACGTTGCGCAGCACGCCGATGGGGGTGTGGTGCAGCGTGTCCGGGTCGGCGAGGCGGGACAGCGCGAAGGCGGTGGTCGGCGAGGGGTTGTGCGCGTCGTGGACGAGCACCGCGTCCGCGCCCTCCGCCGTCACGTCGATGATCTTCAGATCGCCGGTGGCCGGATCGCGTACCACGCCCTTGGAGCCGAGGCCGTCCTCGGCGGGCGCGCCGAAGCGGATCGGCTGCCCGTGCTCCAGGCGGATCACGGCCTCCTCGGCCTGCTGCTTGTCCTTGAGGACCTCGAAGGCGCCGTCGTTGAAGATGTTGCAGTTCTGGTAGATCTCCACCAGCGCCGTGCCCGGGTGGGCGGCGGCCGCGCGCAGCACGCCGGTCAGGTGCTTGCGGTCGGAGTCGACGGTGCGGGCCACGAAGGACGCCTCGGCGCCGATGGCCAGCGAGACCGGGTTGAAGGGCGCGTCCAGGGAACCCATCGGCGTCGACTTGGTGATCTTGCCGACCTCGGAGGTGGGGCTGTACTGGCCCTTGGTCAGACCGTAGATCCGGTTGTTGAACAGCAGGATCTTGAGGTTGACGTTGCGGCGCAGCGCGTGGATCAGGTGGTTGCCGCCGATGGACAGCGCGTCGCCGTCGCCGGTGACGACCCACACCGACAGATCGCGGCGCGAGGACGCCAGGCCGGTGGCGATGGCCGGGGCGCGGCCGTGGATGGAGTGCATCCCGTAGGTGTTCATGTAGTACGGGAACCGGGACGAACAGCCGATGCCCGAGACGAAGACGATGTTCTCCTTCGCCAGACCGAGTTCGGGCATGAAGCCCTGCACGGCGGCGAGCACCGCGTAGTCACCGCAGCCGGGGCACCAGCGCACTTCCTGGTCGGACTTGAAGTCCTTCATGGACTGCTTGCCCTCGGCCTTGGGCACCAGGGAAAGCGCCTCGATCGCCTGGGTCCCCTCCGCGATCGTCTCAGTCATTGATGGCCTCCTTAAAGACCTCCGCAAGCTGCTCGGCCTTGAACGGCATCCCGCTGACCTGGGTGTACGAGCGGGCATCGACGAGGTACTTGGCCCGCAGCAGGGTGGCGAGCTGGCCGAGGTTCATCTCCGGTACGACCACCTTGTCGTAACGTGCCAGCACCGCGCCGAGATTCCGCGGGAAGGGGTTGAGGTGGCGCAGATGCGCCTGCGCGATCCGCCCGCCGTCGCGGCGTACGCGCCGCACCGCCGCGGTGATCGGCCCGTACGTCGAACCCCAGCCCAGCACCAGGGTGTCGGCGCCCTGCACGGCGGCCGCGCCCTGGCCGTCGCGGACGGCGGCCTCCGCCGTCGGGTCGTCGACCTCCAGGTCCGGCACCGCGATGCCGTCGATCTTCGCCTGGCGGGTGCGCACCATGAAGTCGTGGTTGGCCGGATCGTAGGAGATGTTGCCCGTGCCGTCCTGCTTCTCGATGCCGCCGATCCGGTGCTCCAGGCCGGGCGTGCCGGGCACCGCCCACGGCCGGGCGAGGGTCTGCTCGTCGCGCTTGTACGGCCAGAACACCTCGGTGCCGTCGGCCAGCGTGTGGTTCGTGTCGTTCGCGAACTGCACGCGCAGGTCCGGCAGTTGGTCGAGCTCCGGGATGCGCCACGGCTCGGAGCCGTTGGCCAGGTAGCCGTCGGACAGCAGGAAGACCGGCGTGCGGTACGTCAGCGCGATGCGCGCCGCGTCCAGCGCCGCGTCGAAGCAGTCGGCGGGCGTGCGCGGCGCCACGATCGGCACCGGCGCCTCGCCGTTGCGCCCGTACATCGCCTGCAGCAGATCGGCCTGCTCGGTCTTGGTGGGCAGGCCGGTGGACGGGCCGCCGCGCTGGATGTCCACGATGACCAGCGGCAGTTCGAGGGAGACCGCGAGCCCGATGGTCTCCGACTTCAGCGCCACGCCCGGACCCGAGGTGGTGGTCACCGCGAGCGCGCCGCCGAAAGCGGCGCCCAGTGCCGCGCCGATGCCGGCGATCTCGTCCTCGGCCTGGAAGGTCCGCACGCCGAAGTTCTTGTGCTTGCTCAGCTCGTGCAGGATGTCCGAGGCCGGCGTGATCGGGTACGAGCCCAGGTACAGCGGCAGGTCGGCCTGCTGCCCGGCGGCGATCAGGCCGTACGACAGGGCCAGGTTGCCGGAGATGTTGCGGTACGTCCCGGTCGGGAACGCCTGGGTGGCCGGCGCGACCTCGTAGGAGACCGCGAAGTCCTCGGTGGTCTCACCGAAGTTCCAGCCCGCGCGGAACGCGGCGACGTTGGCCTCGGCGATGTCCGGCTTCTTGGCGAACTTCTGCCGCAGGAACGCTTCGGTGCCCTCGGTCGGCCGGTGGTACATCCACGACAGCAGGCCCAGCGCGAACATGTTCTTGGAGCGCTCGGCCTCCTTGCGGGACAGCCCGAAGTCCTTGAGCGCCTCGATGGTCAGCGTCGTCAGCGGCACCGGGTGGACGTTGTACGCCGACAGCGTGCCGTCCTCCAGCGGACTGACCTCATAGCCCACCTTCGCCATCGGCCGCTTGGTGAACTCGTCGGTGTTGACGATGATCTCCGCGCCGCGCGGCACGTCGCCCAGGTTCGCCTTCAGCGCGGCCGGGTTCATGGCCACCAGCACGTTGGGCGCGTCGCCCGGGGTGAGGATGTCGTGGTCCGCGAAGTGCAGCTGGAAGCTGGAGACGCCGGGCAGGGTGCCGGCGGGGGCCCGGATCTCGGCGGGGAAGTTCGGCAGCGTCGACAGGTCGTTGCCGAAGGTCGCCGTCTCGGACGTGAACCGGTCGCCGGTGAGCTGCATACCGTCACCGGAGTCGCCCGCGAACCGGATGATCACCCGGTCCAGGCGACGTACCTCTTTACCGCCGTTCTTCCCGCCGTCGGCTCCGGCGCCGGTCCCGGGAGCCTGCGGCTCCCCGGTGAGCGCTCCGTCGGCCTGCTCGGCTTGGCTGCTGACCTGGCTGGTCACTGCTTCGGACCTCCCTCGGGGCGGTGGCTCGGGACTCGTCGTGCCGACCGGTCGTCCCATGAACATCGTACGTGGGTAAGGGTCGCCTTCCCTGGGCCGATCACATGATGGACGCCCCCATGAGACGCCGTTCTGTCAGGATTTGTCATGGAACAACCGCCCCCCGGCCCCTTCTCCAAGACGCTCGCGCCTCGGCCATTGGTTCTACTCCTTAGGTCCCGGTCCGCCCCGCGGGCCGCCCGCAACCTGCGCAACTGGCGGCGTGTCGGATTTCTCAGGAGTTGAGATAGGTGAGGACGGCCAGCACCCGACGGTGATCCCCGTCACTCTGCGACAGACCCAACTTGAGGAAGATGTTGCTGACGTGCTTCTCCACCGCACCGTCGCTCACCACCAGCTGCCGTGCGATCGCGGAGTTCGTCCGCCCCTCGGCCATCAGCCCCAGGACCTCCCGCTCCCGTGGCGTGAGGTTCGCCAGCACGTCCTGCTTACGGCTGCGGCCCAGGAGCTGCGCGACCACTTCGGGGTCGAGCGCGGTTCCCCCCTCGGCGACCCGGACCACCGCGTCGACGAACTCCCGCACTTCGGCTACCCGGTCCTTGAGGAGATAGCCGACGCCGTGACTGGATCCCGCCAGCAATTCCGTCGCGTACTGCTCCTCCACGTACTGCGACAGCACCAGCACCCCCAGCCCCGGATGGTCGCGCCGCAGCCGCACCGCGGCCCGTACCCCCTCGTCCGTGTGCGTCGGCGGCATCCGTACGTCCGCCACGACCACGTCCGGCAGCCCGCCCTCGGCGGCCAGCTCCCCGATGACCTTGATCAGCGCCTCGGCGTCGCCCACCCCCGCGACGACGTCGTGTCCACGGTCGGTCAGCAACCGGGTCAGCCCCTCCCGAAGCAGCACCGAGTCCTCGGCGATGACCACCCGCACCCTGTCCTCCACGACTCTTCAAGCCCCCACGTTCCGTTTCTTCCCCACCCTGCGCCCCCCAGCATCCCAGCATCCGGACCCACCCGCCCCCCAGCGCCGGTAATAGGAGACGGCAGTCCGGAAGGTGAGGGGAGGGGGAGGGGCGGTCGTCCGGAAGGAGGCTGGAGGGGGTGGGGCATGTGGGGCGGGGAGCGTACGGGCTAGGTGTGTGCGGGCTGGGTGTGTACGGGTGGGTGCTCCCTCCCGCTCCGGGGTGAGCCGGGTCCGGAGCGGGGGAGCGGTTGTGGTGGGGATGGTTGTGGTGGGGGCGGCGGGTCAGCCGCGCCAGGGGAGTTCGGCGGTGATCGACGTCGGGCCGCCGACGGGCGAGTCGACGACGAGGAGGCCGTCGACCGAGCCGAGGCGCTCCGCCAGGCCCGCCAGTCCGCCGCCCGCTTCCGTGGTCGCGCCGCCCTGGCCGTTGTCCGTGACCAGGACCATGATCCGGTCGCCCGCGTGCCACACGTCCACGGTGGCGGCGGTCGCCCGCGCGTGCTTCGAGACGTTCTGCAGCAGCTCGGAGACGGTGAAGTACGCGATGCCCTCGATGGCCGCGGCCGGGCGGTGGTCCAGGTCCACCGCCACCTTGACCGGCACGGTGCAGCGGGCGGCGAGGGCCGACAGGGCCGGGCCGAGGCCGCGGTCGGTGAGGATCGCCGGGTGGATGCCGCGTGCCAGGTCCCGCAGCTCCTGGAGGGCTATCTTCACCTCGCCGTGCGCCTCGTCCACCATCTTGGCCGCGGCCTGCGGGTCCTCGGCCAGCTTCTCCTTCGCCAGGCCCAGGTCCATGGCCAGCGACACCAGCCGCGCCTGCGCGCCGTCGTGCAGGTCGCGCTCGATGCGCCGCAGGTCGGCGGCGGCGGTGTCCACGACCACCCCGCGGTCCGTCTCCAGCTCCGTGACGCGCGTGGCGAGCGGGGAGGGGCCGAGCAGGCCGTGGACCAGGACCCGGTCCACGTGCGTCAGCCCGCGTATCACCCACGGGCCGGCCAGGACCAGCAGCAGCCCGGTCGCGCTGGCCACCGCCATCCCGGCGGGGGTGTCCAGGTAGACGCCGTCGCCGTGTCCGTTGCCCCACAGCTGGATGCCGGGCTGGTCGAGGTAGGCGGGGAACGTCCACTGCCACACCGGGTAGAGCAGCAGCGTCCAGCCCACCGACCAGAACGTCACCGAGAAGCAGAAGGCGAAGATCGCCCAGGGGAAGTGCAGGATCGAGTACAGGAGATGGCGCCAGGAGACGCCGCTCTTGAGGACCGCGCCGACCCAGCTCAGGAAGCCCGGCTTGGCGGCGCGTATCGGCTCGGGATGGTCCACGTCCAGCTCCAGCAGGCCGCGCGCCCTGACCCGCTCCAGGGCGCCCATGCCCCGGCACCCCATCAGCGCGCCCGCGAGGACCGGTATGCCCAGGAAGGTGACCAGCAGGCCGGCGCCGAGCGAGACCATCGTGACGGCATAGCCGAACATCACGACCGACACGGGCAGGCTGAGGAGGAGGTAGAGGAACTCCCGCCAGGTGCGCCCCGAGAACGGGGCGCGCAGCGCGGTGGGTACGCGTGAGGCCGGGGGATGGGATCCGTACGCGGTGTCCATCGTCTCGTCGTCCGTTCTGCCAGGTCCGGGCCGGTCCGCCGGGGCGCTCCACCGCGCCTCGGCCATGTCCGGCTGCTGTCGCCGCCGGCGCCGCTGGTCCCAGCTCTGCCGGCTACCTCCAGCCTCCGCGCTCGGCGCCCTCCGCACCATGAGGGAAAACGCAGTCTTCACCCTGGGGTTTTCCCCACCCCCCCCGCGAGCTCGGCCTTCGTCAGCCGCCCCCACGAGCTCTGACTTCGTCAGCCGCCCGCGCCCTTCGGCCGGTGCTCGCGCACCCTTCGGCCGGTGCTCACAGGCTCTTCGACCGGCCCTCGCGCGCTCGGCCCGCCCGGCCCTGTCCCCGCTCGCGCCCCCGCCCGTTCTCCTTGCTCCGCCCCTTCTCCCTGCTCCGCTCCTGCTCGCGGCCCCGCCACGGCAGTTCGGCCGTCACCCGTGTCGGGCCGCCGACCGGGGAATCGAGGACGAAGAGGCCGTCCACCGATCCCAGCCGCTCCGCCAGTCCGGCCATGCCGCTGCCGCCGTCCAGCCGCGCGCCGCCCCGCCCGTCGTCCTGGACCTGGATCAGCAGCCGGTCCGGCGCGCGCCAGACCTCGACCCGCGCCGTCCGCGCGCCGCTGTGCTTGGAGACGTTCTGCAGCAGCTCGGAGACGGTGAAGTACGCGATGCCCTCGATGGCGGGCGCGGGCCGTTCCGCCACGTCCACCTCCACCTCGACCGGCACGGTGCAGCGGGCGGCGAGGGCCGACAGGGCCGGGCCGAGGCCGCGGTCGGTGAGGATCGCCGGGTGGATGCCGCGCGCGAGGTCCCGCAGTTCCTGAAGGGCGAGCTTCACCTCGCCGTGCGCCTCGTCGACCATCCGCGCCGCCGCGTCCGGGTCCTCCAGCAGCTTCTCCTTCGCCAGCCCGAGCCCCATCGCCAGCGCCACGAGCCGGGCCTGCGCGCCGTCGTGCAGGTCGCGCTCGATGCGCCGCAGGTCGGCGGCGGCGGTGTCGGAGACCGTCGCGCGGTCCATCTTCAGTTCGGCGATCCGCCGCTCCAGCTCGTCGGAGGGGGACAGCAGGCCGCGCACCATCATCCGGTCGGCGTTCGTCAGCCCGCGCGCGATCCAGGGCAGCACCGGCCAGGCCACGATGAGCGAGGCGAGCACGACCGGGAAGGTGAGGACCGACCACGGCAGCCGGATGAACGCGTACAGCGCGTGCCGCCAGCCGACCGGGTCCTTCAGCCGCACCCACAGCCAGGAGAAGAAACCGTTCCCCGCCGCACGCAGCGGGCTCGGCTCGTCCACCCGTACGCCCAACAGGCGCCGTGCGCGGGCCCGTTCCAGCTTTCCGTACTGGCGGCACACCAGGAGCCCCACCGCCAGCAGCGGCAGCCCGACGACGGTGAGGGACAGCCCGATCCCCGCCACCAGCCACACCGTCACCACGGCGAAGGCGGGCACGCCCAGCGGGAGATCGGTGAGCAGGTGCAGGACCTCCCGCCAGGTCGCGGGGGCGAGCGCGGCCCGCGGCGGCGGCAGGGGCTCGTCGGCGCCGTACCCCGCGCCGTAACCGAAGGCGGCCGGCGGCGGCGCGGCCGGGCCCGAGGGGCGGTCACGGCGTCGGTCATGAGCGGAGCGTGCGGTCATACGCCCTAGCTTGCCGGTCACCACCCGCAGCGACCATGGGGAACGTCGGTGACCCGGGGTGGGGTTTTCCTCACCCCGCCGCCTCCGGGCCCGCGACGGGCGCGGCTTGTGCGGAGGCGGCACGGGCGGCTTGGATCTGCGGCATGAGTGAGTACCAGCATGGCCCGTACGGACAGCAGGGACCGTACGGGCAACAGGGGACATATGGGCAGCAGGGCCCGTACGGCCAGCAAGGCGCGTACGGGCAGCAGGGCGCGTACGGGGGACAGGGCGCGTACGGGGCACAGGGGGCCTACGGGTACGGCCAGGCGCCGGGCCATGCGGGGCCGGGGCCGCAGGGCTATCCCTACGGAGCGCCGCAGGCGGGCGGGCCGCCCATGGCCATGCTGGGCAGTCAGGGCGCGCGGCTCGGGGCCCGGTTGCTGGATGTCGTCTTCCAGTTCGTCGCGATGATCGTGATGTTCGTGGTGGCCGGCCTCCTCCAGGCCGCGCTGCCGCGCGACGCGGCCGCGCTTCCGCCGTTGCTGATCGGCATCCCCGTCCTCATCGCCGTGGTCCTGTACGAGCCGTTCATGAACTGGAAGTACGGCGGCACGTTCGGCAAGCAGATCTGCGGCCTGCGCGTCGCCCAGTTGGACACCGGGGCGCCGCTGACGTTCGGGCGGTCGCTCGGGCGCTGGGCCGTCGTCTTCCCGATGGGGTTCGTCCCGCTGCTGGGACTGCTCAACGTGCTGTGGTGCTGCTGGGACGAGCCGTACCGGCAGTGTCTGCACGACAAGGTGGCCGGGACCGTGGTGGTCAGGCGCCGTGCGCAGTGAGGCCGGGGCGCGGATCGCGCTGCGGCGGGTGGTGCTGGCGGGCGAACGGCGCCGGGTCGACCTGGTGCTGCCCGCGCACGAGCCGGTCGGCACGCTGCTGCCCGAGGTACTGCGGGCGACCGGCGACCCGGTGGCGTACGGGCCGTCGCACTGCCGCCTGGTGACGGACGGCGGCGCCGTACTCGCCCAGGGCGATACGCTCGCGTCCGCGAACGTGCCCGACGGGTCCGTACTGCGGCTGCTCCGGGAACAGGGGGCGCCGATGCCGACCGCACCTGGAGGAGTGGGCGCGGTGACGGACGGCGGCCTCGACCTGCCCGCCTGGCGGTGGGGCGAACGGAGTCGGACGTGGACGGCGGTCGCGGCCGGGACGCTGCTGTCGGCCGTGGCCGGGCTGCTCGCAGCGCGCGCGTACGGGCCGGAGCAGGCCGGGCCGTGGCTCGGCGGGGCCGCGGTGATCATCGCCGGGGCCGGCGCGGCGGCCGGGACGCTGCTCGGCAGGCGCGTACCGGGTACGGCGCTGCTCCTGATGGGCGGCGCGCTCGGTGTGCTCGCCTCTTGGGACATGACCTCCGGCGGCGCGCCGCGCCTGGCCGCCGTCGGGCTGACGGTGGCGGCCGTGCTCGCGCTGCTCGGGCTCGGTACGGGCCTGGGGCGGGGCGGACTCGTCGGGGCGGCGGCGGTCGCGGCCACGGTGGGTGTGTGGGAAGCGGGCACGGCGCTCGCCGGCCCGGCGCGGGCGGCCGTCCTGATCGGCCTGGTGTCGGTGCTGGCGCTGGGCTCTCTGCCGCGGCTCGCCCTGACGTCGGCCGGGCTCACGCGGCTGGACGACCGGCGCTCCGAAGGTACGCCGGTCAGCAGCCACGGGGTCGCGGCGGCGCTGGGCGCCACGCACCGCGGACTCACCCCGGCCGCCGTCACGATGGCCGGGTCGGCGGGAGCGGCCGGGGTGGTGGCTCTCGAGGGCGCGTCCGGGACCGGCGACGGCTGGGCCGTGGCGGGCGCGGTGCTGCTGTGCGTCGTGCTGTTCTCAAGGGCGCGGGCCTATCCGCTGGTACTGGAGGTCGTGGCGCTGCTGGCGGCCGGTGCGGCAGTGTGCGTACGGCTGGCCCTGTTGTGGGCGGACGGTGGCAGCCCGGCGGGGGCGCTGATCGCGCTGTGCGTGCTGGCGGCGCTGCCGGTCGTGGCGCTCGCCGTACGGCTTCCGGAACACGTACGGGCGCTGCTGCGGCGCCTGACGGATGTGGTCGAGGTGGTGAGTGTGGTGGCGCTGATTCCGGTGGGACTCGGGGCGTCCGGGGTTTTCGACCGGTTGCTGTAGCTGTGACCGGGTGCCGTACGCGCTCGGAGCACCCGGTCGATCGAAAGCGGCGACCGGGTCGACCACAATGATCGGCCGCGACGGTCGAGCACATCGACCGGTCTGACCAGAAGGGGCGGCGGAGGGTTCATGTCGGGAGAGCCGGGGCGGCAGGGAGTGCCGGGGGAGATGGGGATGCCGGGGCGGGAGGGGGATGTGGAGCAGCCGGTGCCACCGGGGTCGCCGATACCGTCCGGGTTGCCGGGACCGTCGACGCCATCGGGGCCGTCGGTGCCGCCGATGCCTGGATATGCGCCGGGAGTGATGCCCGGAGCGCCTGGTGCGACTGATGCGTTCGGTGCGCCTGGTTCGCCTGGTGCGCCCAGAGTTCCTGGTGTCATGCCCACGGCGGGCGCCGGGCCGCTGCCCGCGGGTCCGCTGCCCACCGGTTTCCTGCCCACCGGTCCCCTGCCCGAGGCCGCGCCCACGCCCGTACCCGCTACTCC
>NZ_LGCW01000078.1:0-16710 GCF_001279365.1 Streptomyces sp. NRRL F-5755
CCGAGCGCCTCGGCATGGCCCAGCCACCGCTGTCCCGGGCGATCCAGCAGCTGGAGCGGCGCCTCGGTGTCCGGCTGCTGGAACGCAACCGCCGCGGCGTCTCCCTGACCGGCGCCGGAGAGGTGCTGCTGCACGAGGGCCGCGCAGCCCTCGACGCGACCATCGCTGCCGCTCGCCGCACCCGTCGCGCCGGTGGCACCGACAGGCCGGGCAGCCCCCGCAACCGCCTGGTGCTGGCAGTGAAGGCCGCCGCGTCCCACGAGCTGTTGCAAAAGCTCCTCGACGCCTACGCGGCCGAGCCCGACGCCGCAGAGATCGAGGTGCTGCCGAGCGGTACGTGCGAGCAGGAGGAAATGCTGCGCGACGGCCGCGCTGACGTGGCGCTCATGCACACGCCGTACAACTCCCTCGCCGGGTTCGACAGCGAGGAACTGCTGACCGAGGGGCAGATCGCCATCCTGCCTGCCGGGCACCCCCTCGCCGCGCACGGGACGTTGTCCCTGGCCGACATCAGCGACGTCCCTGATCTTCCGCTCGCCCGCTGGCCCCGCCACGGCATCTACCCACCCGGCCCGGGCCCGGAGATCCGCGACCAGACACAACTGGCCCAACTGATCGCCCTCGGACGCACCATGGCCGTCTTCCCCGAATCCGCCCGCGCCTGGCTATGGGCCGAGCACACCGCCGTGCCCCTGACCGACGCAGGCCCCATCGTCACCCACATCGCCTGGCCCCCGCACAGCCGCTCCCTCGCCCTCGCCGGACTGATCCGCACGGCCGCGCGGCTGTGACCCTCTCCTGCCCTCCCTCTCCGCCATCACCCTGAGGACACACTGCCGCCGGCTCCCCGCAGCGCGCGGATGTCGGTGATCAGGTTTTGCCAGGGCTCGTAGCGGTGAAGGTCGACTCGGAGACCAGGGGCTGGTTCGCCGCGGTCGCGGCGGCCGCGGGCTGAGCGTGCGCGCCTACCTGGCCGAACGGCACGGCCGCAGCCTGCTCGGTGCGTGCCGCCTGCTGTTCGCGCAGCTGCACCGGCCGGGCCGCGAACACATGACTTGGCAGCGCGTTCCCAGGCCGCGTCGGCGGCGTTGGCCGCCGACGCGGCGGCGTCCGCGCCGTTCGGGTTGCGCCGGTATCCGACCTCGAATGCCGGCCGTGCCAGGGCGGTTACCCAGACCTGCATCGGCCGGTCCGGCCTCGCGGCCCTTCGGGTCTCGTCGCCGCGAAGAGCCGCTCTCGTACGGGCCAATCTTGTGGCAGGAACAGCAGCGAGGCCCAGCAGCACTGGCGGAAGCGGACCCGCCCGGCTCCGATGTGACGCGCCTTCGCGTAGCCAGACGTCGCCGGAAGCATCCGGGGCGAACAGCGAGGCGTCGGTCGTCGCGCCCGCCCCGAGCACGCATGTCGCCGTCTACGCGGCCGGGGTGAGTTCGGCGCGGCCGAAGAGCAGGGCGTAGCCGGTGGGGAGCTGGTGGAGGACGCGGGTGATCAGGTCGGGGCCGGCGCAGGCGGCGACGGCGGAGAAGACGGAGCCGGTGTCCCAGCGGGTGGTGGCCAGGGAGGCGCCGGTGCGGGCGGCGAGGTCTTTGACGAAGGCCCAGCCGGTCAGCGGTTGGTGGTCGGGGATCTGTGCGGTGAGCACGCGTGCGGCTTCGAAGGGCAGGCAGGCGGCCAGGTCGACGCGTTCGTCGCCGGTGAGCTGGCGTCCCAGTCCGGCAAGCACCAGGCGGACGGCTTCCTCGGCCCTTTCGCGGGTGGGGTAGGCGCCCTCGTAGCGGACCTTTTCCAGCATCTGCTCGTAGGCCGTCCCGTGCAGCTGCTGGGGCGGTGCGTACTGGTCGGAGAGCACTGGGGTGGTTGCCTTTCTTGCTGTGGCCGGTGTCCGGGCACCGGCGTGCGGGATGGTCAGGTGGACTGGGGGCGGCCGAAGAGCAGGTCGTAGCCGTCCGGGAGCTGGAGCAGGATCTGGCCCAGCAGGTCCTCGCTCACGGCGTCGGCGACGGTGGACAGTACGGCGCTGACGTCCCAGGCCGCGGTCTGCTCGGTGGCACCCTCGATCCACGCGGCGGTCGCGCGGACGAACCGCTCCGGGGACAGCGGCTCGGCGCTCTGCAGCGGGTTGAGCAGGATCAGGGCGAACGTCTCGGGCAGGCGCGCTGCCAGCCGGGCGCGGACGTCACCGATCAGGTGCGCGCCGAGGAGGGCGAGCACCACCCGGGCTGCGCGCTCGGCTTCCTGCAAAGTGTCGTACTCGCCGCGTTCCTTGACGTGACCGAGGAACGCTTCGCATCGCAGAGTCATCGCGGCCGCCACCCCTTCTTCTTCGGACTGCTCACGAGGGTGCGGAGAGCGGAATGAGGGGGAGATCAGGTGCCCGCCCTCCGCACCCGTCCGGCCGGTGTCAGCCGGAGGTCTCCTTGCGGCCGGATCCGGCGCTGATGGAGATCTTGCGGGGCTTGGCGCGCTCGGCGATCGGGATGCGCAGGGTGAGCACGCCCGCGTCGTAGTCGGCCTGGATGCGCTCGGTGTCGAAGGTGTCGGCGAGCACGATCTGACGGGAGAAGACACCCAGCGGCCGTTCGGACCGCTCCGTCTGTACGTCGTCGGCCTGCGCCACCGGCCGCCGCTCGGCCTTGATGGACAGGCTGTTCCGCTCGACATCGATGTCGATCGCGTCCGCGGTGACGCCCGGAAGGTCGAAGGCCATCACGAGCTCGTCGCCTTTGCGGTAGGCGTCCATCGGCATCGCCCACGGCCGGGACCAGGTTCCCGGGCCCATCAGCTGCTGCTCCAGCCGGGCCGGCTCACGGAAGGGGTCAGTGCGCATCAACATCGTGAAAACACCTCCAGCGGGTCCAGGCCGTTGCTGCCAATGCGCCTCACGGGCACCGTTGTAACATGTCATCCGATGGATGACAAACACGATGTCGTCGACCTGATGACAACCCGAGGGAGGTGCCCGTGACCGCAGCCGACCAGCCGTCCGCCACCAGCACGAACGCCCACAGTCCGGCGTCATTTCTCGCCGCCGCGGCGGCCCTCAACGCCATCGACGACGCTCTGCGCGACGCTCAGCGAGACGCCCCGGACACACCCGAGGACCCCGGCCCGGAACCGGAGCAGGCGCTGGCCTCCCTGATGCTGCTGCGGCAGGTGCGCGAGCAGCTCGCCGGGTGGGAGACCGGCCTGATCGAGACAGCCCGCAACGCGGGAGCCAGCTGGGCGGACCTCGCCCGGCCCCTCGGCGTCGCCAGCCGCCAGGCCGCCGAGCGCCGCTACCTGCGCGGCCGTCCCGGCCCGGCCGGGACCACCGGCGAGCAACGCGTGACGGCCACCCGCCAGGCCCGGGCCGCCCAACGCACGACCGCCGCCTGGGCCCGCGCCAACGCCGCCGACCTGCGCCGCCTCGCCGGCCAGATCACCGCCCTCACCGACCTTCCCCCGGCCGCCCGCCACCCGCTCGGCGAACTCCACGCGGCCCTCGCCCACGACGACCCCCTCTGCCTCATCGCCCCCTTGACCGCCGCCCGCCCCCACTTGGCCGCCGCCCACCCCGATCTCGCCGCCCGTATCGACACCCTCACACCCTCCTGAGGCCCGCCCGTCCGGTCCCGCCGCGCCAGGCCCTGGAGGCGACGCGGCAGCACACCGGGAGCGGAAATGAGATGGAGGTCACACTCGCGAGCCGGGCCCGGCGGAACACCCAAGGGAACCCGGCCAAACCCGGTAACGCTGTTCTTGTTAGCCGGAGTCAGCCAGAGTCAACCTCCGTCAGAAGCAGGCGGTGATCGCGAATGACGCCACCCCGAAGCGCGGTCCGCGCGACATCTCTACACTCGGCCCGGTAAACGCAAGAGGAGCCCGTGATCCCAACTGCAGCCCTGGAAAGCACAGGTGGGAGGGCCCCTACAGGCACCACCGCCGTCAGCCTCTTCGCCATCTGGTACCGGAACCGCTGAGATCTGAGCGAAGTCCCCGCCCGGCGCAGCAGCCGGTGCGGGGACTCTCGCGTATAGAGCTCTCTTTCCGTCTGCGGGCGTGATCAGGCGTCACCACGCCGCGCGAAGAGGGAACCAGAGCCGGCGCGCAGGCACATCGCCACGAACATGGCCGGCCCGGCGCCCGGGCTGCGCGTGCGAACAACACGAAAACCGGAAACGCTCGTTCTTCCGTAGCCGGGCGGCTGTTGTCCCCGAGGATGGGGCCCGCCCGGGTAATGGCTCAAGCGACGTTGGGGGTACGCATATGGCGGTGGAGACCGGTACACGGCAGGAGGAGCGTGTGGAGGGGCGGGTGTGGACGATGCGCCTGGCCCCTTACGGCCGCCCCTCGGCCGGTGCGGTGCTGCTCTCCTGCTCCCGCCCGGCCTGCCCCGACCAGCGCTTTCCCGAGGGCACGGCGGCCGGGCGCAAGGCCGCGGTCGCACACGTCAACACGCATCTGGCCCACATCCGGGCGGGCGGCGGGCCACGTGGTGAGGCGTGGTGCGCCTGCCGCGCCGCCGACTGCGCCTGGCACACCCCCGATCCCGACGCCGGCCGCCGCAGCGGGCCGCGGCCGCCGGCACAGGCGGCGCGCTGCGGCGGCCCCGTGGTCCTGACGGTGTACGCGGACCGGGCCGGGCGGCTGTGGCGGATCGCCGAGACGTGTGCGCGCTGCGCGGCCGCCACGCCCGGCTGCCGCGTCCTGGATACCGCCGCCCCTTCTCCGGTCCGCACCGCCTCGGCCAGGACAGATCAGATCCGCACCGCTTCGGCCAGGACAGAACAGACTGCCGTTGAAGCAGCCGCGCAGCAGCAGCCGGCCGGCGGCACGGCAGCAGACGGCGTGGCGGCGGTCTTCTCCGACCGTTCCCCCTCTCCCGCAGCGGATCCGTCCGCCCCGGCCGCCGGGCCGGTACAGGTCCCCCAGGCCCGCGCCGCCGTAGTGGGGGCAGCGGCCCGGCCGGCGAAGCGGTGGGGAAAGATCGCGCAGCGGACCGTGCCGCACGACCTGCAGCCCGACGTTCTACGGACCGAACTCATTGAGCTCGGGGACGCCTTCCGCGCCTACCAGAAGCGCCCCGAACCCGACCTCGCCCTCCTGGCCGAGCTCCACGACCGCAAGGCCCGCGCCTTCACGCTGTGGGCCGACATCAGCGGCGACCACTCGCTGCGCCACGAGGCCCAGCGCGCCGAGCAGGCCGCACAGACCACCCGCGAGATGCACGAAAACCGCTGCGGCAGCCCGGCAGACGGCGGGCCGGCGGTGGAGCGGCTGCTGACCCGCACGCAGGCCGCGCACGCCCGGACCGCGCTCGGCTACACGGCCGCCCACACCCCGTTCCCGCAGGCCGAGGTGCGCCTGGTGGTGCTCATGCTCGCCCTGCGGGCCGCGCGGAACGGCACCGGCAACGTCACCGGCCAGGACCTGACCGGCTGGCTTCAGGGCGATGCCGAGCCGGTGCTTGAACAGTTGGTCGACGCCGGCTGGCTGCACCTGCCGGGCACCGTGGCCGAGGCCCTGGCTTCCCGGCCCGAGGACGCCACCGCCTTCACCGTTCCCGCTCTGCTGCCCGGGCAGCCTCGCCCGTTCGCCTTCGGCAAGACCACCCGCTCCAAGATCTCCGGCTGGGCCCAGAAGGTGCTGGGCGACCGCAAACTCCGCAAGAAGAAGCTGGGCCCCACCACCCGGCTCCTGGCCCTGTACACCGCCGCCCACACGCGCCCCGACGGCCACCTCGGACCCGCCGAGGACGACGGCCTGGACCTGAACCAGGCCGCCGCTTTCTGCGCCCTGCCCCCCGACCAGGTCGCCGAGCACGCCGGACTGCTGATCACCGCCGACTGGCTCAGCGAGGCCGACACCACCGCGAACCGACTGCACGGACGGCTCGCCGAACGCGTCTGGCCGCTGGGCGGACTGCTGTAGAGCCACTCACCTTCTTGTCACCGGTGAGCGGCCCCGTCAGCCGGCCCGGGGTGTGCCGGCCAACGCCGTCACACAGAGGTCGGTGATCACTGCTGCGTCTTCTCGGCGCTACGTCCACGGCGGCATGCGTCAAGCGGCTGCCCAGAGCGGTACCGGCTCCACAGGCGAAACTGCCGCAGAACAGAGCCGCGGCTCCGGGTCTTATAAGGTTCTTAGATTTCAGTGCTTTCCTCTGGCCAGTTGACCGCCTCACCCCGCGGCACGATTCTGAGGAGCTCTGCCATGACCACGCCCGCCCCGACCGCTTCTTTCGCCGCTGCCGTCCCGCCCGTCGTCGCCGTCGCCTACCACTCGGGGTACGGCCACACCACGGTGCTCGCCGAGGCGGTGCGCGAGGGTGCCGCCGACGCCGGGGCGACCGTCCACCTGATCAAGGTCGACGAGATCACCGAGGAGCAGTGGGGGCTCCTCGACGCCGCCGACGCGATCGTCTTCGGCTCGCCGACCTACATGGGCACCGCGTCCGGCGCCTTCCACGTCTTCGCCGAGGCCACCTCGAAGCGCTACACGACCCGCGCCTGGCAGGACAAGCTCGCGGCGGGCTTCACCAACTCCGGTTCCAAGAGCGGTGACAAGCTGCACACCCTGCAGTTCTTCACCGTGCTGGCCGCCCAGCACGGCATGCACTGGATCAACCTCGGCCTGCTGCCCGGCTGGCACTCCACCACCGCCTCCGAGAACGACCCCAACCGCCTCGGCTTCTACCTGGGCGCCGGCGCGCAGACCGACACCGACCGCGGCCCGGACGGTGTCCACAAGGCCGACATAGCCACCGCCGACCACCTCGGCCGCCGGATCGCCGCCCAGGCCGCGGTCTACGCCGCCGGCCGCGCCGCGGTCGCCGCCTGATCCGCCTCCCGCGGGTGCCGGGCGCGCGTGAGCGACGTGCGCGCCCGGCCCGCGCGCCCCGTTCCCGCCCGTACGCGGGGACCCGTACACGCCATGACGAGTCACATCAAGGCGCCGGACCCGCAGGACCTCACCACGTGGTCGCAGTACGTGGCGGAGAGCGGCAAGGGGTACCGCATGCTCGCATCGGACCTCGGACGCAGGGGACCGAGCCATTGACCTTGCACCGGTTCACGTCTGGAACTCGGTGCGAGCGATGGCATGAACACGCGGCGGACGGCCGTGGACTGGATGTGCCGTCGCGCGTTCCCACTCCATGCCCAGCTTGCGCATGATGTTCTCGGAGACGTCGTCACCCACCTGGCTGATGCTGGTGACACGGTCGAGGCCACGGTCCTGGAGCGCGAATCCCAGCGTGGCGTGGGCGGCTTCGGAGGCGTAACCCGGGCCCCGGACCTGCGGCCCGAACCGCTGGCTGATCGCCACGGCGGGCAGCGCCTGCGGCAGGAACTCGGGCACGGACAGGCCCGAGCAGTCGGCCAGTTCCCCCGCGGCCAGCAGCTGCTCAAAGGCACGCGGAAAGACTCTTGCGACTCACAGTCACGAGCGTGGCGGACCGCCGGCGGCGAGCTTGCGCAGCGCAGTGTGGTGGAGGGCCGGGCGACACCACAGCCTTCGAGCCCCGCTTGCGGCTGAAGTCTTCGCTTTTTCTGGAGGTTGCACTCCGGGTCGGCCAATATCTGGGCCCGCGAAGTGAGAGTTTGACGGGCCACGTAGTGAGAGTTCTTGCCGCAGTGAGCGGAGTGGAAATATTCAAACGACAGGGCCGTTGCGGCGTGCTACTGTCGATCCCAGTTGCAGTTGTGGTTCCCGAACTTCAAGTGCCCTCACTCGGCTCCAGTCGGTGGGAGCGTTTTTGTATTTCCGGTCATTTTCCGGGCGGGGTAATCATTGCGGCGACACGGCGTCCGCACAGTGCGGATCCCGATGTACTGCCCCAAAGGAGATATGGCATGGCTGTCGGCACCGTGAAGTGGTTCAACTCGGAAAAGGGCTTCGGCTTCATCGAGCAGGACGGTGGCGGCCCTGACGTGTTCGCCCACTACTCGAACATCGCCGCCCAGGGCTTCCGTGAGCTGCTCGAAGGCCAGAAGGTGAACTTCGACATCGCGCAGGGCCAGAAGGGCCCGACGGCCGAGAACATCGTTCCGGCCTGACACTGACGCACGCTTCGCAGCTGGGGCCCGCATCCTTTGGGGTGCGGGCCCCAGCCGCATGCAATTCCCGCAGCGGCATCATCGGCGGGGTGACGGCGACGCGGAGGAATCCGTAGCGCCGCCGCGCGCGGATCCCCGTTCAGCGGTGCAGAGGCACCCTGAAAGGCTGTACCGAAGCCGGCGCCTGGGTTGCACGCATCCTGGCGCGTCACCTGTTTCAGCACCTGCGCCCGCATGTCTCCCCATCGGCCAGATGTGTTTTTACTATCGGTCCATACTTGAAATTCTCCATGCCGCTCATCGCTGCGGGGATTCCTTGATATGCGCCGTATCGAGGAAGGTTCCGCATGAACCGCACACGCACGAACGACCGTTTCGACCGCGCCCGCAGTGCCGGTGCCGCCACGGGAAAGGGCGCCGGCCGCTCCGGCTCGACGCCGCGCCGTTCCGGCGGGCCGAACCGTTCCGGCGGTCATGGCCGCCGCCCCGCCGCGGCGCAGGGCGAGTTCGCGCCCCCCAGGACGATCACCGCCGCGCTGCCCGCCGCTGACAGCTTCGCCGATCTCGGCATGCCCGAGCAGCTCCTGGCCGAACTCGGCAGGCAGGGCGTGAGCGCCCCGTTTCCGATCCAGGGCGCGACGCTGCCGAACTCCCTGGTGGGCCGTGACGTCCTGGGCCGCGGGCGCACCGGTTCCGGCAAGACCCTCGCCTTCGGCCTCGCTCTGCTTGCCCGCACCGCCGGCCGGCGTGCCGAGCCCCGACAGCCGCTGGGGCTGATCCTCGTACCGACACGCGAGCTGGCGCAGCAGGTGACGGATGCGCTCACTCCGTACGCCCGCTCCGTCCAGCTGCGGATGGCCACGGTGATGGGCGGCATGCCGATCGGCAGGCAGGCCGGCGTGTTGCGGGGCGGGGCCGAGATCGTCGTCGCGACCCCGGGCCGGCTCAAGGACCTCATCGACCGTGGCGACTGCCGGCTGCACCACGTGGGCATCACGGTGCTGGACGAGGCCGACCAGATGGCCGACATGGGGTTCATGCCGCAGGTCACCGCGCTGCTCGACCAGGTGCGTCCGGAGGGGCAGCGGATGCTGTTCTCCGCCACCTTGGACCGTAACGTCGACCTGCTGGTGCGCCGCTATCTCACCGATCCGGTCGTGCATTCGGTCGACCCGTCGGCCGGTGCGGTCACGACGATGGAGCATCACGTCCTGCACGTCCACGGCGCCGACAAGCACGCCGCCACCACGGAGATCGCCGCCCGCGACGGCCGCGTGATCATGTTCCTGGACACCAAGCACGCCGTCGACCGGCTCACCCGGGACCTGCTCAACAGCGGGGTACGGGCCGCCGCGCTGCACGGCGGCAAGTCGCAGCCGCAGCGCACCCGCACTCTGGCGCAGTTCAAGACGGGGCACGTCAGCGTGCTGGTGGCGACCAATGTCGCGGCGCGCGGCATCCACGTCGACGACCTTGACCTCGTCGTCAATGTCGATCCGCCGACCGATCACAAGGACTACCTCCACCGCGGTGGCCGGACCGCCCGCGCCGGTGAGTCCGGCAGTGTCGTCACCCTCGTCACACCGGGCCAGCGCCGCGGCATGGTCCGTCTGATGTCGGACGCCGGGATCCGGCCGCAGACCACCGAGGTCCGCTCGGGCGAAGAGGCGTTGAGCCGGATCACCGGCGCCCAGGCCCCGTCCGGCATCCCGGTCGTCATCACCGCACCGGTAACCGAACGCCCGCAGCGCAGTGCTTCCTCCCGGGGCCGGCGCCGCTCCGCTTCGGCGACCCGGCGTGCACCCGTACGCAAGTCTGTCGTCCATGCGGCGGCCTAGGGCGCTTCTGACGGATCTCCGCGGCCTCGCGACGCCCGGCACGCACCCTCGCCGCACGGCGCAAAGGGACAGGTGGCTCCGCCACATGACCCTTGAACACCGCTCCGTCTTCCACGGAGATCCATCAGAAACGCCCTAGCACCGTCACGGCCAGGAAGCTGACCCATCTCCACAGGAGGCACCTTTTGATGCTGGTTCAGATGCAGACCCGCCCGGCGGACGCCGGCCCCGTGCACAGGAAGGCGGTTGAGGCCATGGACGCGGCCGGACCGCAGGTGTGGGACGACATGAGCGTCGAGGTGGCGTTGTCCGTCATGGCCGCGGCCCGCACGGGCCGGCTGGTCGTCTGCGATCAGGACAGCCAGCGCACCGCTCTGGTCACCCAGAGGGAACTCACTGCCGTCCGCAACAGCTCCGCATACACGGACCGCGTCCGCCTGCGCGACGTCCTCGGTGTCCACGCGCCGTTCGCCGCACCGTGACCACGATGGCCGAAGCCGAGCACGCGATGTGCACCCGTCGGCTCGGGGCCTGCCGGTGGTCGATGAGCAAGGTAAAGCTCCGGGCGTCCTCGCCCCCTCCCGCTGAACGGTCTCGCCCCGGCCGGGCCGTTCTTCCCCTCTCTTTGTGAGGTCACATGCGCTGTGTCATCGCCCGCTTCCCCTTCGAGCTCACCAAGAGCGGCGTGCTGGAGTCGATGAAGGGATCACGCCCGAAGCCGGCACCGGTGAATCCGTGGCCATCGGCCGCCGCCACTATCCCGTCAAGCAAGTCGGCCAGGTCATCACCGGCCAGGACCGCCGTGATTTCACCGCCGGCGAAGTCGTCCGGGCGATGACGCGGCTCGGCTTCACCTGCCACACCCTCCCCGAGGCCGCACCCGTAAGCGTCCTCAGCCCGCTCCAGCACGCTTCCGCGATGCTCGGCTCCACCCTGCCTGCCTGACCGGGGAAACCGGTACGAGCCGATACCTGGACAGCGTGTGGGCCCGGCCGGAACGTGTCGGCCGGGCCCACACGGCTTGCGACGGCTTCCCGGCGCTCGCGGAACGTGGACGAACCTCGGGAGAAGAACGACGGGGCGTGACATCCGTGGCGTGAGGCGGCTTCCGGCCCGGGCGACAGGCGCTCGAAGCGCACAGCGCTGCGGGCAGCCTGCGCGGGCGGCAGCCCCGAAGCTTCGGAAGGCCGCCCGGTCCCGTCCGTCTCAGGACTCGGTCGGCGGGTTCGGCCGTTCGGAGGCGCGGCGGTATTCGGCGTTGATCCGCTGGGCTTCTTCGAGCTGGTCCTCGAGGATGATGATGCGGCAGGCGGCCTCGATGGGGGTGCCCTGGTCGACGAGCTCGCGGGCGCGGGCGGCGATGCGCAGCTGGTAGCGGGAGTAGCGGCGGTGGCCGCCGGCGGAGCGGAGCGGGGTGACCAGGCGCGCTTCGCCGATGGCGCGGAGGAAGCCCTGGGTGGTGCCCAGCATCTCGGCGGCCCGCCCTATGGTGTACGCGGGGTAGTCCTCGTCGTCGATCCGGTCGTACGAGTCGTCTGCTGTCATCGAACCTCTCTCATGGAACGCGTCGAGGGGCCCGGATGCCGTACTGGCACCCGGGCCCCGAAGGAACTACTACACCATCTGCCGGCCTTGATGTTGCGCCGGCCTTCTGTGTCCGCCGGCCCGGCCGAAAGGCTGCCGGGGCTGCGGGGATCGCGGTTGCTTGACCGGAGACCACCTCACTATCGATGTCCTGCGGTACCCGGACCTCACACGTGCGCCCGGGCGATCCTGATGGCGATCGCTCCTCCGTCCTTCCCTCGTGATCAACTGCTCTACTGCGTACTGCTGGTGATGCGAACTGCTCAGCGGCCTGGAACAGCGCCGCCTTCCGGCAGCCGACCCCGTTGCCTGTCCTGCGGCATGAGGCCCACTGCCATACGTTCCGGTGCGCGCGCCTGCAGCCGACGCCTTCACCGGGGTCCTGCTCGCGGCGGCCCCTGATCACTGCGGGCCACCCGGTGCGGCCGTCAGCCCCGTCGCCGTCCTGCAACCGTGGCTTCGGAACTCCACCGCCGCACCGTCCTGCGTGCTGCATATGCGGGTCCTGCTGCCCGGCAGTTCGTCTCTGCCGGTTCCTGCGGTCTTTCTGGGTTACGGGAGAAATCGTAACCACGCCACCACCCGATGTCTACTCTGGCCGACATAGATTTTTGCGTGTTCGACGGGGAAGTAATCGGCTTCGAACGGTGTAGGGGCAGACGTACCGCCCGCACCACCGGAGTACCGGGCCGCAAGCCGGGCACACGCACCGGACAGGCAGGACCGAACATTGTCGATTCAAAGACCAGGTGAGCTGATGGACACGGTGAGCGTCCGCGTCGCCCCCGCCCGCTCCGGGAGCTCCGCCGCCGACGCCCGCCGGGACGCTCGGGCCTTCCTGGACGGCCTCTTGCCTCCGGTCACGGCCGAGGGCGCCGGCGCCGTGCTCCTGGTCGTCTCCGAACTCGTCACCAACGCCCTGCGCCACGCGGGCGGCACCTGGTCCCTGGAGCTGACCGCGCACCCGGACGGCATCGAGGTAGCCGTGCACGACCCCAGCCCGCAGGCGCCGCGCCTGCGCACCCCCGACCTGAGCGGCGGCACCGGAGGGTTCGGCTGGCCCCTGGTCAACCGCCTCGCCCGCACCACCGCGGTCACCCCCGGGCCGTCCGGAGGCAAGAGAGTCAGCGCCTTCCTCTCCCGGTAGCGCCACTGCGGGCGGCCCCACCGGCCCCCTTGAGGCCGCTGAGAACCTGCTGCCGAAAGCCGGCATGCCAGGGCCCGCTCTCAGCGCCGCGGCCTCTCCATCGGCCTTCCTAGCGCCTGGCCTTCTTGGCCTTCACGACGGCCTCGCGCTCCTTCACGATCGGTTCGATCCGCTCGTCGTGGCCGTTCTTGCGCCGGACCGCCTTGCCACCCGGCTCGCCCAAGGTCGGTGCAGTCCTGACCGGCCTTCGCATTGCAGACGGGGCGACATACCGATCGCGACGCGATCCGCGGCTCAGCACACAGCGCCGGCCGCGCGCACTTCGGCGAGCGCTTGCCGTGCCAGCGGGCCGAAGCCCTCTTCATTGTCGGTGCCGATCCACTGGTCAAAGGCGACTTCCCAGGCGAGCGTGCCCAGTTTCGCGGCGACGCGCGCGGTCAGGCTCGGGACTCCGCGGCGGTTCAGGGCCTCGATCATCGAGGCGGCGAGGTCGATCCTTTTCAGGGCTTCGCGTTCACGCAGTTCCGTATGGGCGTTCAGAACGGCCTGGCGCCGGCGGCTGAACTCGCGGCGGTCGGCGGTGAAGAACGTCCGGCCGAGCGCGTCGAGGGCGTCCGCCACCGCGTCGAGCGGCCCGGCCGCCGGCGGCGCCGAGTCGATCCCTTCGACGAGCAGACCGGTCACCGTGCCCCCGCCGAAGAGCACCTCGCGCTTGTCCGGGAAGTGCCGGAAGAACGTGCTCTTGGTGAGCCCCGCGCGCTCCGCGATCTCGATCACGGTCGTGTTCTCGTAGCCGTTCTCCTCGAAGAGGTCGAGGGCGGCGGCGGCGAGTCGTCCAGGTGCGTCGGGTTGCCAGCGAGCCATGGGAGCAGTCTACGGGACTTGGTCCCATTACTGGTGTACGGTCGATGAGACCAAGTCCCATCACTGGCCAGGAAAGGTCACCGATGAGCAAAGCTGTCCGTTACCGGCGCTTCGGCGGTCCCGAAGTACTCGAGGTGCAGGAGATACCCGAGCCCCACGCTGCACCGGACGAGGTTCGCGTCCGGGTCACGGCCGCCGGGCTGAATCCGATGGACTGGAAGATCGCCGCACAGCCCGACATGGCGGCGCGGTTCGGCATCACCTTGCCGGCCGGGTTCGGCAGCGACTTCGCCGGAGTGGTGGACGAAGTGGGCGCCGACGCCACGGGTTTCGCGGTCGGCGACCGGGTGTACGGGGCCGCGATCGGCCGGTCCGTCGCCGACTTCGTACGGGTCAAGACGCCTGCGGCAACACTGTGGCCCACCCCGGAGGGCATCGGGGACGAGGTGGCGGGCACCCTTCCGGTGGCCGGTCTGACGGCCTCCGCCGCGCTCGCCGCGATCGGGCTCCGCGCCGGGGACACCGTCCTGATCGGCGGGGCGGCGGGCGGCGTGGGCATCTTCGCCGTGCAGCTGGCGAAGCTCGCGGGTGCCCGGGTGCTCGGCACCGCCTCCGAGGGCACGTTCGGATTCCTGCGCGGGCTCGGCGCCGAACCCGTGGCGTACGGTGCCGGCCTGGCGGACCGGGTGCGGGCCCTGGCGCCCGAGGGGATCACCTCCGCAACCGACCTGTTCGCAAGGGAGGCGGCCGAGACCGCGCTCAAGCTCGGCGTGGCACCCGAGCGGATCTCCGTCGTGGCCGACGGCCCCGCCCCGCCACCCGGAGTCCGCACGACGGGCGCCCTCGATGCGGGGCCGGGCTCCCTGGAACGGATCGCCGAAGCGATCCGTTCCGGCGAGATCAAGGTGCCGATCGCGGCGACCTACCCGGTCGAACGGATTCGCGAGGCCGTGACGACACAGGCCCAAGGGCATGTCCACGGCAAAATCGTGATCACACTGTGAACCGGCACAAGTACGGACAACTGGCCACGCGGCGCGATGGCCGCTGAGCTGGTCCTCGGCCGACCCTGTGCGCCAGATCATGAGCTGTGCGACGGCCCGGCGGGCGCGTGGACTTCCCACACCGGAACCTGTGCGCCCCGCGCGTACCGCAGCTCGCCGGCCGAGCGGCGTGGTGTGCGCGCTCGGGGCATCGGACCACGGCACGAACCCCATCGGGTCCGGCAGGTCATCGGCGTCGAACGCACACACCGCCAGGGCCCTCGCCCGTCGTACGGGCCGGCCACGTCATGTCGTCGTTGACGAAGGGCAGCTCGGCCGAGCGCGCGATCGACTGCATCACCACGGGGCCGGTGAAGCCGTTGAACTGCACGGCGCCCGAACCGGGCTGTCCCCGCGCCACGTTCTCATCGGCTCACCGGGCCAGATCCTGGCGGGCCTCGGGGACATCACATGCGGTTGCAGATGAGTTGTGGCCATACCGGGCCGACGAAGGCCGCCCGTGCGAAGACACCCAGCCAGGAGCTATCGCCCAGCTTCCTATCTGTGGCAGAGGAAGCACCCGTCCCAGAGCGGAAGCGAGCTGAGGACCCGGTGCCGTGAGCAGGAGGCGATCGCGCGCTCGTCCGGCCCGGGGAAGCCTGCGGCGCGCTCGGGGCCGACGACGCTGGCGGCGTACCGCACCCCGCGGCGAGCCGTCTGCTCCACCACGCGGCGCGCCCCGGACGTACTCAGCCGGTCCCGGAGCACGTGTACCAGCGCCAGGACCGCCTCAAGGCCACCGCACCCCGCTACGCGGATGACATGACCTTCTCAACGATTCGGCGTCTCAAGCGCCCGGCGCTGACCCGCTGCGTTGCCGGCATCACAGCGGCTGTGTCTGCCTCTGCGTTCTCGCTGCATCGCAAGAAAACCCGTGTTGTCCCGCCCGGGGCTCGGAAGATCGTTCTCGGCCTCCTCGTGGACGGCGACGTGGTGCGACTGCCTCGGCAGGCCAGGAAACGACTGGAAGACCACATTCGCGGGGTGGCGGAATTCGGAATCGCTGACCATATCGAAAACATCAGGTTCAGTTCGAGGCAGGGGTTCATCCACCACGTCGACGGACTGTTGGCCTACGCCCTGGGAGTGGACGCCGCCTGGGCGCGTCCGTTGGCCTGCCATTGGGACCAGCTGCTGACAGCCGAGGGCTTCTCTGTCCTGGAACGTGACCGGTGGTGACATGAGAGTAGGTCTGAGGCTGAGTTGACTCCATGCCGTGACGGGTATGTCGGCAACAACCAACTCGAGCTGGTCGTGACGGCATTGAGGATCGCAACGCCACGGCCTGTAGGTTGACCCCTCTCGTACTGAAGGCCGACGGCCATGGTCAGCGAGAAGACCTCGGTCGGTCAGCGACGTGCGTTGATCACCCTGGGGGCCTGATGCAGGCTTGGGGGCAGGCCGAACTGGAACCCAGGACGTGAAACAGGTCAAGATGTCACCCGAACATGCAGCAGAGGCAGTACCGACCGCGCGGTTGTCATCGGTATCGTTGCCGGCAACCGCGTGACCCCTTTCGCCTATTCGCGAAAGTGAGCGGGGCTAACAGCAGTTGCGGATCAAACCCCGAGCCCCCTACATGCATGGGGACCACAGCCCTCGAACGCGTAGGCATCCAATACCACCACTGGCCGAAATCCCCACTCGCAGAGCGCTGCGGTAACCCACCAGCTGTGCCAGCCGCCCCCCGGGGGGCCCAGTGCCGGTCCGGTCGCATTGCCGAATGACGGATCTGACAGGTGCCGATCCAGTTGCTTCCCGTCTCTTTCGGCGCCGGCCTTTCCTTGCGGGCGGGGCAGGTCATGCGTACACCACGCGGCGGTGCCCGGCCTTGTCGGCCATAAGGCAGACAGATAGATCCCCTCGTGGGTTGAGGGGGCCTGCGGGAGTGTGCCTTTCGTCCCAGACGTTTTTCGATCCGTGGGGTGACGATGGGCTGGTCGGCGTCTTCGAGGATGGGAACGCCGGGTTCCGGTTTCCCTTCTCCCTGTCTCGTGTATTCCCGTTCACAGGAGTTCTCAGGTGCTGCTTCCGCCTGCCTTTCCCGATCCCGCCTCCGTCCGCACCGCGGCCGTCGCCGCACGCGCCACGGATCTGAGCAAGGTCTACGGACAGGGCGAGACCCAGGTGGTCGCGCTGGACCAGGTGTCGGTCGAGTTCCGCCAGGCGGAGTTCACCGCGATCATGGGCCCGTCCGG
>NZ_LGCW01000079.1:0-9708 GCF_001279365.1 Streptomyces sp. NRRL F-5755
CCCCCCCACCCGCCGCGCCACCCACACCGCGCACACCACCCACACCCACATCGCCGGCATCCCCATCCCCGACAGCAAGCTGGCCCAGGAGGCCACCGAGCTGATCCGGGACACCACCGACGAGCTGATCTACCACCACTCCCGCCGGGTCTACCTCTTCGGCGCCCGGCACGGCCGCGAGCGGAATCTGCCCTTCGACGCGGAGCTGCTCTACGTAAGCGCCCTCTTCCACGACCTCGGCCTGACCGAACGCTTCCGCGCCTCCCACCAGCGCTTCGAGCTGGACGGCGCCGACGAGGCCCGCCGCTTCCTGACCGCCCACGGCGTCCCGGCCGACCGCGCCCGCCTCGCCTGGGAGGCCATCGCCCTGCACACCACACCGGAGATCCCGCACCACATGGCCCCGGAGATCGCCCTCGTCACCACCGGCGTCGAACTCGACGTCCTCGGCATCGGCTACGACACCCTCCCGCCGGAGACCCGCGACGAGATCCTCACGGCCCACCCCCGCCCCGACTTCAAGCGCCGCATCCTCCGCGCCTTCCACCAGGGCATCACCCACCGCCCGGAAACGACCTTCGGCAACGTCAAGGCCGACGTCCTGGCCCGCTTCGATCCGGACTACACCCGCCCGAACTTCGTACGGATCATCGAGTCCTCCGCCTGGCCCGAGTAGCCTCCGCCCACCACCCTCAGCACGTTTCCGCAGGTCAGAGGGGTCGGGGCGTTCGGATTTCGCCTCACGGCGTGGTTCGTGTAATGTTCTTTCTGCAACGCCGACCGGCAAGAAAAACCGCCGGAAAGCCAAGCGCTCGTAGCTTAACGGATAGAGCATCTGACTACGGATCAGAAGGTTGCAGGTTCGAATCCTGCCGAGCGCACAGCAAGCAAAGCCCCCGCCGGGTGATCCGGGCGGGGGCTTTGTCGTGGGTGCACGGGGAGGTGATCCAGCCTGTCACCTCATCCGCGCGCCGATGCGGTCGTAGGCCCTGCGCCGGGAGTCGAGCCGGACGCACGTGTAGATGCTCATGGTCACGTGGAGGGAGCTGCGGCCCGATGGGGCTTCCGTACGGCGACGACGCCCTCATGCAGGTCCAGCTCTGACGCGCCGTCCGCGAGAGACGGTCGTATCGCGGAATCGTTGCGCGACGAAGCCGGGGCCGGCGTGCGTTTGCAGAGCGCTGCGTCGCACGTCGGCCCCGGCTTGGCTTGCCTCACCTGAGCTGCCCTCTCTCAGAGAATCAGAGGGCGTTCTTTACAGTTCCTTCCCCGAAGGGCGGGAGCGCGCGACAAGGCCGACCACGAGCCCTGCTGCCGCTGCCGCGACGATCCCCAGCATGGGAGAACCGCTCTTCTTGTCGAGGAAGTTGGGCAGGTTGGTGCTGATGATGACTGCGAGCACCACCGGCAATGTCAGCTTGGCGGACAAGGTGGGCGTGCCTTGCTTGATCGCATAAATTCCGCCGACTGCGGCGAGAATGGCGCCCGCCACTGATATTGCCCCGGTCTGCATGTCGCCTATTGTGAACGAGGCGACGGCGCCGGCGGTGAGGAGCGCGCCCAAAAGAAAGGCTGCTGGAGCGAACCAGGTTTTGCGCATATTTCCTCCTGTTGAGTTTTGGCGTACCGCCATTCTGCGTTATGCCTCACCCGCGAGGATGCCCCGGCATCCACCGGTCACTCATCAGCAGGTGACTGCGCCGGCGACTGCTCCACCGATGCCTCCGGCCACGCCACCGGCCACGGCTCCGGGAGCGCAACCGGTCACCGCGTCACCGACGCACCCGGCCACGGCTCCGGCCGTACCGCTGGCCGTGGTCGACTTGCTCACGCAGCTCAGCCAGTCCCCGAAGCTGCGGGCTGTGACAGCGGGGATCTTCCTGCCGTCCACGCTCGTGAGATGCAGCGTGGCCTTGTCGCCGTTCACCGACCACTTCCCGGAAAAGGTGTGGCCGCCCCCGTTGATCGTCGCCGGAGCCTTGTCCAGCTCCTTGCCGGCTGCGTCGTCGACAGCAAGTTCCCCCTTGCTGTTGACTGCCAGGTGGTCCCCCTTGGGCAGGGTGAACTTCATCTCCAGTGTCGACTGGGATGCATGGACGACCTTCACCTGGAAAGCTCCATGGCCCTGCTCGGCCGCATTGGCCATGTGTGTCGTAGCCCCCAGCATCAGACCGGACAGGGCGGCAGCGGGAGCGATTATCTGAGCCGTGCGGCGAAACTTTCGCACATTTCCTCCGTTTAACAAGGTGTCGATGTGGCGCTGCGGCACCAACTGGTCAGGTATATGCGTGCCGCAAGATCAACACCGTAAGAACCCTTGCATGCGATAGATGTGCATGCAACTCAACGGCGTGGTTTATCGGGCCCCGCCGTCATTTGTTCTCTGTATTTGCTTTGCCCGGTATGTCTGGCATGATGGAATGTGTGCAGAGAAAATGTCTGCAGTCATTCAAGCATCGCTAAAGAATTCTTAATGCCGGGCATTCGGGGTTGGGGTGGCTGCATGCTTCGCGGAAGTGGTCGTCGCGGCCCGCTGGTGCGCCAGAGGTGGCGCCGCTGCCGAGCGCACAGCGGCGAAGCCCCTACCGGCTGCCTGGCGGGAGCCTCGGGCGGGGCTTTGTCATGGCCGCCCAGCGAGGCGCCGGTTTAACGATTTCCCTTGGGGGCGTGGGTGGCGTAGAGTCGGGTTCACCGACGCGGGGTGGAGCAGCTCGGTAGCTCGCTGGGCTCATAACCCAGAGGTCGCAGGTTCAAATCCTGTCCCCGCTACTGCGAAGACCGGTCCGGCACGGAAACGTGCCGGACCGGTCTTTTTTGCGCACACGGGTTACCGGGGGGTGTCCGTGTAGTGGATGGCCGGGCCGGTGAGGTTCGGGGCGAGGTCCGGGTGGAGGGTGAGGGTCTCGGGGTCGTAGTCGGGGGAGTTCTGGCGGCGGAAGGGGAGGGGCGGGGTCGTCGGGAGCTCCAGGAGGCGGGTGCGGAGCTGGGCGGCGGTGTCCTCGAAGGCGGCCGGCGTCGTGCGGTCGGCCGAGGAGACCAGGAACGGCGGGACGGCGCTCATGCCCGTGTACCAGAAGGTGCCGTGGTGCAGGGGGAAGAGCAGGTCGTTGAGGTCGCCGTTGACGCCGCGCGGGCCGAGGGTGCCGGGGCGGGCGCCCGCGGTGACCACGACCATGGCGCGCTTGCCGGTCAGCGGGCCGTCGCCGTAGCGGAGGGTGGCCCCGGTGTCGGGGTCGCTGAAGCCGTACGCGAAGCCCTTGACGAAGACCCGGTCGAACCAGCCCTTGAGGATGGCGGGCATGCCGTACCACCAGAGGGGGAACTGCACGATCAGGGTGTCGGCCCACAGGACCTTCTGCTGCTCGGCGCGGATGTCGGGGCTCAACGTGCCGTTGCCGAGGGCGCGTTCGGCGGCGTTGCTGATGTGCAGGCGCTCCTCGGAGGGGTGGTCGAAGTCGTCGGCGTCGACGACCGGGTTCCACTTCATGGCGTAGAGGTCGGAGACCTGGACCTCGTGGCCGTGCTCGCGCAGGGCGCGCACGCCTTCGTCCTTGAGGGAGCCGTTCAGCGAGCGCTCTTCGGGGTGGGCCGCGAGCCACAGGACCTTCATGGGAAACCTTTCGAAGCCAGGGGTGTGGAGGGGTGAACGGATCCGTTGGGTAGATCTTGCGGGCGGTGGTCATCGCCGGACGAGTGGCCGGATGGCCAGCATGTGTCAGGATCGGGCCATGGGTGTCTTCGCGGAGGACGGGCGGCATCGGGTCGCCGTACTGGTACGGGACGGGCTGCTGCCGATGGAGCTGGGCATCGTCCACCGGCTCTTCGGGTATGCCAGGGCGGCCGACGGGCGGCAGCTGTACGAGGTGGTGACGTGCGCGCCGGAGCCGGGGGAGCTCGGTACGGACACGGACTTCACGGTCAATGTGCGTTACGGGCCCGAGGCGCTGGCGGAGGCCGACACCGTCGTGGTGCCGGCCTCGGAGCAGGACTACGGGGCGGAGGACGGCTGTCTGAGCGAGGAGATGGCGCGGGCGGTGGCGCGCATCCGCCCGGGGGGCCGGGTCGCCTCCATCTGTACGGGCTCGTTCGTGCTGGCGGCGGCCGGGCTGCTGGAAGGGCGGCGGGCGACCACGCACTGGGGGTCGGCGGAGCAGTTCCGGCGGCTGTTCCCGGAGATCGAGCTGGACGCGGATGTTCTGTATACGGATGAGGACGGCGTGCTGACGTCCGCCGGTGTCGCCTCCGGGATCGATCTGTGCCTGCACATGATCAGGTGCGATCACGGGGCGGCGGTGGCCAATGAGGTGGCGCGGCGTACGGTCGTGCCGCCGCACCGGGAGGGCGGGCAGGCCCAGTTCATCAGGCGCCCGGTGCCCGAGCCGCAGTACTCCTCGACGGCCGCGGCCCGCGCCTGGGCGCTGGAGCACCTGGACCGGCCGGTGACGCTGCGGGAACTGGCCGCGTGCGAGGCGATGAGCGTACGGACCTTCACCCGGCGGTTCCGGGAGGAGGTCGGGGTATCGCCGTTGCAGTGGCTGACGCAGCAGCGGGTCGAGCGGGCGCGGCAGTTGCTGGAGGAGACGGAGCTGACGGTGGACCGGGTGGCGGCCGACGCGGGCTTCGGTACGGCGGCGTCGCTGCGACAGCACCTCCAGGCCGCGGTGGGGGTGTCCCCGAGCGCATACCGCAGCACCTTCAGGGGTGCCGGAGCCGACTCCACGAGGCTCGCTCCGGCTGAGGTGGCGGAAGTGGGTGCCGGGAGGTGAGTGGTCCGGGTGACTGGTGGTGTACGGGGCCGAGCTGGGCCGGGACCGAGCCGGGGCTCGGGTGGTACAGCCCCGGGCGCGGCGAGCGGCGGCGCAGCGCGCTGCCCGCGGGCAAGGCGCTGGCGTTCGCGCTGACGGGCGAGCGGCGCTGCCTGGGCGTACGGCGTGGCGCGCGCTGGACCGCCTGCCCGTACGCGGCGGTGATCGACGCCGGCGTCGCGCGCGATCAGTGCGCCGACTGCGCGCGGCTGGACCGTTCGCGGTCGGTGGCGGCGGACACGATGGCCGACGACCCCCGTACGTACGGGGTCTACCTGGCGTACTTCGGCCCCGGCCTGCTGAAGGTGGGCATCACGGCGGCCGAGCGCGGCGCCGCGCGCCTGGTGGAGCAGGGGGCGATCACGTACGCGTGGCTCGGGCACGGGCCGCTGATGGCGGCGCGGCGCGCGGAAGCGCTGCTGGGGAGTGCTCTGGACGTACGGGACCGGTTCGGGAAGGCGGAGAAGCGGGCGGCGCGGGCCGCGCTGCCGCCGGTGCCGGAGCGGGTGGCGGCCCTGGCCGGGCTGCATGAGGCGGCGCGCGGTCTGGCCGGGTGGCCGGAGGCGCTGGAGCCGGCCGCGTTCGCTTGGACGGACCATACGGAGGTGTTCGGCCTGGAGCGGATTCCCGGGGCGGGAGTTGGGGAGTGCGCGGGGCCAGCGGCCGGGGACGAGATCGTGGGGGATGTGGTGGCGGGGGTGGGTGCGGATCTGTATGTGCGGGGGGTGGTGGCGCTGGGTGAAGGGGCAGCCGAGGTGTTCGCGGTGGATACGCGGTTGCTGGCGGGGTGGGTGTTGCGAGGTGCGACGGGTGGGGTGACCACGGCGGTGGTGCGGGCTCCGAAGGGTGGGGCGGAGGACGAGCAGGGGAGTTTGTTTTAGAGAGCTGGAGGGGCTGGAGGGGGCGGTACGGCCATGGGCCGGGCCGGAGTCGGCCCGGCCCATGGGCACGGATAGCGATACGGCGGTCAGTACTGGACGCCGCCGGTCAGCACCGGTCAGTACCAGATGGTGTGCTTCCAGAGGATGCCCCGGGCCTTCGAGCCCGTGTCCAGGCCGTACGCGGGCCGGTCGGTGACGAAGTACTCGCGGAAGCTGGACTGCGGGTTCCTGGCCATCATGGTGTTGCTCTTCAGCCAGCCGCCGTCGACCTGGGACCACAGGTCGACCAGTGCGGTGGCGACCCGGGCCTCGCAGGTGTCGCCCTGGTCGATGCCGCTGGTGGAGCGGTCATTGGCGAGGTTCATGGAGGCGCCGTTGCCCCAGTAGTACGTGGTGTCGTTGAACGTGTGGAACGACACCGCGTCGGCGAAGCCCTCGGTCCAGCCGCAGCTCGCGGAGGAGGCGCGGTTGACGTAGTGGGGCGAGCAGTTGCTCACCTGCGGCCACCAGCCCCGGTAGAGCTTGCCCATGAGGGCGTGGCCCGCCTCGTGGACGGTGGTGTGCTCGGAGTCGGGGTCGTTGTCCGCGAGGTGGATCTTGTCCTCGTTGGTGGTCCAGTAGGTGCCGTCGGTGGAGCCGGGGTACCACTGGACGGTGATCGGCGTGCAGCGGCCGTCCTGCTCACTGCTGGCCCAGCAGTTGGTCGTGGAGCCGCGGTTCCACCACAGCTTGTTGAGCGTGTCGAGGGCGTGCCAGGCGCGGCTCTGCCCCTCGTTGGCGTACACGTTGCCCAGGTTGGCGGTGCCGGAGATGTTGTTCAGCGCGTACGAGGAGGTCGCGTACTGGTTGCCGTTGTAGTCGACCACCGACCACATCCGGCCGGCCTGCGTGCGGAACTCCACCCACGCGACGGAGGTGGTGGAGGTGGTCGGGGTGTAGCAGAGGTTGAACTTGCCGTTGCCGTTGCCGGTCATCCCCGTGGCGAGCTTCCGCGTGGCGCCGTTGGCGGTCGGCTTGCCCCAGAGGGTGACGTTGGCGTTGCTGACCGGTTCGTCCCGGTTGGCCTTGGCTTCCCAGTTGCCGCCCTCGGCGGACTGGAAGCGGTTGCGGAAGGTGCCGTTGACGCAGGTCTGGGCGTTCGCGGCCGGAGCCGAGGCGTCCGGGGCCTTGGCGGGGGCGGGGGTCTTGGGGGTGACCTTGCGGGGGGCGCGGGTGCCGGGGCCGGGGCGCTGGACCTTGGTCGCGCGGCCCTTGGAGACCGAAACGCCCTTGTCGGTGGAGCCCTTGGAGGTGCCGACGGTCAGCTCCACCGAGTCGTGTCCGGCGCGGCGCGGGTCGGGGTGGTCGATGTCGCTGATGTCCGCCTGGATCTGGGCGGGTCCGGCGGCGACGGCCTTGACCTTGATCTCGACGGTGCGGGTGCCGGGGGCCAGGGCGAGCTTCTGGCTGGTGCGCTGGCCGAAGTCGTCCTTCTTGGGCGCGGTGAGGCCGTCGTCCTTGTCGGCTATTCGCAGCGCGGGCGGCAGCTGGACGGACAGGCCGGCGTTCTTGACGTCGGCCTGCGCCTTGACGTCCACGGTGAGGGTGGCCTGCTCGCCGACGGCCGGCAGGTGGTCGAGGGAGGCGGTGACACCGAGGCAGCTGAGCGGCGCTTCGGAGTGCTTGTCCGCGGAGCGGATCGTGCATGTGCCGGCCTTTGCGGCCGCGTCGGCCGGGGCGTCCGTACCGAACGCGGACGGTACGACGGCGACGGCCAGGCAGGCGCCGACGCCTGCCAGCGCGGTCAGCGGGACAGGCTTCAGCACCCGTCTTTTCAGGGCCCGTTTTCCGGACATGAGCAAACCTTTCTGCGGCGCACACGGGCCGGACCTGACCGACCAGGTCCGGTTCACGCGGGCCCCGCCGTGGGGGAGTTGCGCACTGCCCTCCGGGGTGCGGATGCGTTCAACCAATGCATGAATCACTGGCCAAAGCAGCACTCTGGGTGACAGCGGCCGAAACCATACACCATGGCCTGCGCATGTCACCGATTACGAGAAAAAGTGGTTGGTCGTCGTCAACTAATGGGTTCACCAGCGGTGTTGCGTTGTGTTGGGTTCTGCGGGGCCTGTCAGCTCGTGATTTAAGGCTGACTTAAGGCAAGCGCGGGTCGGCTACGCACAGTGACTGCCGATTGCGGGTTTGTCGGCCCGGGGGGTGTCGTGGTTCGCTCCTCGTTCGCGTGGGGGGCTGACATGGGGGGCGTCGTGGACGAAGTGCCGCTGGTGGGGCGGGTGTTGCCGCCGATCACAGCCGATCACGGCTGACTGCGGCTGACCGCGGCTGATCGTGGCGCGCGGGTCCGCCGGGGCGAGGCCGCCCGGCGGAACTCGTCGCAACTCATGCACTTTGCGCGTCGCGCAGCGCCGCCATGGCTGTGCGCAGCTCCTGGAGGGTCGCCGGGTCGGTGACGGTTCCGGTGGCCGGGTCGGTTTTCGGACCGATGGCGGTGAGGTTGCGGCAGGCGTCCGGGATTACGTCGGCGGACATCATGCGCAGCGTCTCGCGCAGCTGCTCGTGTGCGTACGCTGCGCCGGTGGGCGAAGGTGACGCGGTCAGCACGGCGGTCGGCTTGCCCAGGAATTCGGCGCTGCTGACCAGCCAGTCGAGCGCGTTCTTGAGGACGCCGGGGACGCCGTGGGCGTACTCGGGGCTGACGACCAGGACGGCGTCCGCCTCCGCCACGGCGCGGCGCAGCGCGGCCACGGGGGCGGGCGGCGCGTCGTCCACGCCGTCCAGGTCGGGGTTGAAGTGGGGGAGCGCGGCGAGGTCGGCGACGGTGGACGCGGCGTCGGTGAGGGCGAGCGCGGAGCGCAGGACGGCGCCGTTGGAGGAGCGGGCACGCAGGCTGCCGTTGAGGGCGAGGATCTTCATGCCGTGACGGTACGGATTGACGTCGGCGTCAAGGGAAGCGCGGCGTATGGGCGAGGCCGTCGAGAGCGGTAAACCCGCAGGTCAGGGCGATTGTCAGTGGTGGGTGGCATGCTGATTCCTGTTGGTGGCCGGCTGGACCGCGCGGGGGGCGGCCCAGTCCGGTTCCACCACACATGTCCCGCGGTGACGGGTGTTTCTCAGGAGATTCACAGATACGCGCAAGACGTCTCTCAGAGGGGGTGGTCAGCCTTTGCGGCATGACCGTGACAGCGTCCACATCCATCGCGAAGAAGCCTGCTGAGCTGCTGCGTCCCGACGGTAGCCCGGTACGGGTGCTGGTCGTCGACGACGAGGCGTCGCTCGCCGAACTGCTCTCCCTGGCGCTGCGTTACGAGGGCTGGGACATCCGTGCCGAGGGCGACGGTACGGCAGCGCTGCGGGCCGCGCGTGAGTGGCGCCCGGACGCGGTGCTGCTGGACGTGATGCTGCCGGACATGGACGGGCTGACCGTCCTCGGCAGGCTGCGCCACGAACTGCCGGAGGTGCCGGTGCTGTTCCTGACCGCGAAGGACGCGGTCGAGGACCGGATCGCCGGGCTGACGGCGGGCGCCGACGACTATGTGACCAAGCCCTTCAGCCTGGAGGAGGTGGTGGCGCGGCTGCGCGGCCTGCTGCGCCGCGCGGGCGCTGCGGCGGGGCGCGGTGAGTCGCTGCTCTCGGTCGGTGACCTGCTGCTGGACGAGGAGAGCCATGAGGTGTGGCGCGGCGGCGAGGAGATCCACCTGACGGCCACCGAGTTCGAGCTGCTGCGGTACCTGATGCGCAACCCGCGGCGGGTGCTGAGCAAGTCGCAGATCCTGGACCGGGTGTGGAGCTACGACTTCGGCGGCCAGGCCAACGTCGTGGAGCTGTACATCTCGTACCTGCGCCGGAAGATCGACGCGGGCCGCAGCCCGATGATCCACACCCGTCGCGGGGCCGGCTACCTGATCAAGCCGGGCGGGTAGTGGGTGGCCGTGGCGGCGGGGGCGGGGGGTGGTTCCGGGGCGGTTGGTTGTGGTGCGGCTGGTTCTGAGGCGGCTGGTTCCGGCGTGTCTGGCGCCCAGGGT
>NZ_LGCW01000080.1:0-9329 GCF_001279365.1 Streptomyces sp. NRRL F-5755
GTGTCGTACGGAGGGGGGTACGCGCCGGGGGGGGCGGGCCGGGGCGACGGGCCGGGACGGGCGGCGCGCGTCCCGGTCCGGTCCAGGGCGCACCCCGCCCCTGCTGCTTCCCCGTCATACGGAGGGGGTACGCGCCGGGTGCGGCGGGCCGGGGACGACGGGCCGGGACGGGGTGACGCGCGTCTCGGTCCGGTCCAGGGCGCACCGCCCCGCCCCCGCGGCTCCCGCCGTCGTACGGAGGAGGTTGCGCGCCAGGGTGGGGAGGCGGCCGGGGCCCGGACGGCGCGCGTCCCGGACCGGTCCATGGGGCGCCCCCGCTACTCCCCCCTCACCCGCAGCGCCCTCCGCAAGTCATCGAGCTGGTCGATGAGCCTGCGGCGCAGGGCCGGGGACGGGTCGGCGGTGCGCAGGCACTCCTCGCCCAGTTGGAGGGTGGTGGCCTCGACGAGGGGCGTCGGGAAGGCGTAGCGGCCGGCGGAGTCGGCCAGGGCCTGGCCGCGGCGGGCGGCGAGGGCCACCGCGGCGGGGAAGTAGCGCCCGGCGTAGGGGCGCACCAGGTCGAGCTGTTCGGGGGCCCAGAAGCCGGCGGCGGTGGCGTTGAAGAGGTAGTTGGACAGGTCCGTGCGCTCGTCGGTGGTGAACAGGGCGTCCCAGGCGGCCTGCTTCGCGGCCGGGTCGGGCAGCGCGGCGTGGCAGGTCGCGGCGCCCTGGCGGCCGGTGGCGCTGGGGTCGCGGGCGAGTTCGTCCTCGATGGCGGCGGGGGTGGTGGCGCCGAGGACGGCGAGGCGGCCGAGGATGCGCCAGCGCAGTTCGGGGTCGAGGAGGGGGCCGCCGGGGACGCTGCCGCCGGAGAGCCAGTCCTGTATGCCGTCGGGGGTGGTGGCGCTGTCGATGAAGAGGCGTACGGCGACCAGGCGCAGGCCCTGGCCGTCGCCGTTCTCGGAGCCTTCGGTGCGGCGCAGGATGTCGCGGGCGATGGTGCTGAGGGTGTTCAGGGCGGCGGGCCGGTCGGCGGCGGGGAGGTAGCGGTCGGCGATCTGGGTGCGGGCGAAGGCGAGGGCTCCGGAGAGGATGGCGATGTCGGTTTCGTACGGGAGGTGGGCGCGGGCGGCGTCCAGGTAGGCGGCGGGGGGCAGTTCGCCGTCGCGGACCATGTCGCGGGCGGCGTTCCAGACGACGGTGCGGCTGAGGGGGTCGGGCAGGCCGGAGAGCGCTTCGCGGACGGTTTCCCAGGAGGTGGGGTCGAGGCGGACCTTGGCGTAGGTGAGGTCGCCGTCGTTCAGGAGGATCAGTGCGGGGCGGGGGCCGGGCGCGGTGTGCAGATGCGGTGGGGCGGCGCCGTCCGGGGCGGCGCTCCCGGGCTCGGCGGCTGGTGCCGGGATGTCCCATGCCAGGTGGTCCCTGGCGACGAGGCGGGCCGGGTCGTTGGGGTCGCGGTCGTACAGCCCGGCGGTGAGGTGGTGGGGGCGGGTGCCGTCCCGGTCGACGCGCAGGGTCCAGCCGCCGTCGGGGGCCGTGCCGACGGCGGGGGTGAGGGTGTCGACGCCGGTGGTGCGCAGCCAGCTTTCGGCCCAGGCGTGCACGTCGCGGTCGGTGGCCCGGGCGAGGGAGTCGATGAAGTCGGCGAGGGTGGCGTTGCCGAAGCGGTGGCGGCGGATGTGGGCGTTGACGCCGTCGAGGAAGTCCTTCTCGCCCATCCAGGCGACGAGCTGGCGCAGTGCGGAGGCGCCCTTGGCGTAGGAGATGCCGTCGAAGTTGAGCTGGGCGGAGGCGGTGTCGGGGACGTCGTCGGGGAGAGGGGCGACGGGGTGGGTGGAGGGGCGCTGGTCGGCGTCGTAGCCCCAGCCCTTGCGGGCGATGCCGAAGTCGGTCCAGGTGTGGGTGAAGCGGGTGGCCTCGGAGAGGACCTGGAAGCCCATGTACTCGGCGAAGGACTCGTTGAGCCAGATGTCGTCCCACCACGCGAGGGTGACGAGGTCGCCGAACCACATGTGGGCCATCTCGTGGGCGATGACCATGCCGCGGGTCTGGCGCTCGGTGTCGGTGACGGCGGAGCGGTGCACGAAGTCGTCGCGGAGGGTGACCAGGCCGGGGTTCTCCATGGCGCCGAGGTTGAACTCGGGGACGAACGCCTGGTCGTAGGAGTCGAAGGGGTAGGGCTCGTCGAAGAGGGTGTGGTAGCGGTCGTAGCAGCGGCGGGTGATGTCGAGGATCTCTTCGGCGTCCGCGTTCAGGTAGGGGGCCAGGGAGCGGCGGCAGTGGATGCCGAAGGGCAGGCCGGCGTGTTCGGTGTGCACGGAGTGCCAGGGGCCGGCGGCGACGGCGACGAGGTAGGTGCTGATGGGCGGGGTGGGGGCGAGCGTCCAGCGGTTGGCGGCGCCGTCCTGGCGGGTGGCGATGCCGTTGCCGAGGACGGTCCAGCCGGTGGGCGCGGTGACGGTCAGCTCGAAGACGGCCTTCAGGTCGGGCTGGTCGAAGGCGGCGAAGACGCGCTGGACGTCTTCCATGAACAGCTGGCTGTAGACGTAGGTCTCGCCGTCGGCGGGGTCGGTGAAGCGGTGCATGCCCTCGCCGGTGCGGGAGTACGGCATGGTGGCCTCGACGAGCAGTTCGTGCTCGCCGGCGGTGAGGCCGGGGAGCGGCAGGCGGTTGCCGTCGAGGGTGTCCGGGTCGAGCGGGCGGCCGTCCAGGGTGGCGGAGCGCAGCTCGGTGGGTTTGACGTCGATGAACGTGTCGCCCGGTATGCGCGCACTGAAGCGGACGGCCGCGCGGGAGCGGAAGTGGTCGGCGCCGTGGGTGAGGTCGATGTCGACCGTGTAGTGGTGGACGTCGAGGAGTCGGGCTCGGGTCTGCGCCTCGTCGCGCGTCAGTGCGGGCATGTCCTCATGCTGCCGTACACCACTGACACCGCGCACTCGACCGGCGATTTTCCCGGTGGGGCCGCGCCCCGCGCGGGCGCCGCGCGCCCCGCCACCGCCCCGCCCGCGCCCCGTCAGCCGATCCGCGGCGGGTCGTCCGGGTCCGGTACGCGGGTGGACCAGCCGCCGGGGACGCTGTGGCCCTGGCGGGCTCGGAAGCGGACGGGCGCGGTGCCGACGCGGCGGGTGAACAGGCGGCTGAAGTAGGCCGGGTCGGTGTAGCCGACGCGGCGGGCGACGGCGGCGACGGGGAGTTCGGTGGCGGCGAGGAGTTCCTTGGCGCGGCCGAGGCGGATGGCGAGCAGGTAGTCCTTGGGGCTGCAGCCGGCGCCGCGGCGTACGGCGGTGCGCAGGGCGGCCGGGGTCATGCCGTGGCGGGCGGCGTGTTCGGCGACGGACAGCGGGAGGAACGCGTCGCGGGCGAGCGCCTGGAGTACGGGGTCGCCGTCCGCGCCGGTGTCGGCGCGGGCGCGGCGCAGCGCGACGAGGAGTTCGTGGACGGCGGCGGCGGTCTCCACCTCCAGGAAGGGGTTGCCGCGGCGGGCGGCGCGGGTGATGCGGCCGATGGCGGCGCGGGCGGCGGCGGTGTCGGCGAGCGGGACGAGGGGGTGGTCGGGTTCGATGTAGCCGAGTTCGGTGTAGGTGGCGGTGGCGGGGCCGGTGAAGTCGACGAAGCTCTCGTCCCAGCCGGTGTGCGGGTCGGCGCCGTAGTGGTGGGTGACGCCGGGGACGAGCCACAGCAGGGCGGGGGCGGTGACCGGCCGTCGGATGCCGTCGGGTGTGGTGTACCAGCCGCGCCCGGCGCCGATGACGACGGCGACGTGGTGGTCGAGGATGCGGGGCCCTACGGGCGGCAGGGTGCCGTGCTGGAGTCCGACGCCCAGGCATACGAGGCCGAGCCGGTGGTGGACCGGGCTCGGCGTGAAGTACCGCATCCAGGTGTGGTACATGCGGGCGTCCTCCCGTCTGTTCCTGGCCGGGCCGTGTCCGGACGAGGCCGTGCCGTGTTTCGTCCCGGCCCGGTTCACGTCCGTAAGCGCTTCGATCCGGCCCGGTTCACGTTCGCAAGTGCTCCGATCCGGTCCCCTCCGGTCCGGTTTCCGTCCGTACGCGTTCCGTCCCGGCCCCCGTCCCGGCCTTCCTTCCGTCCAACCAGCGTCGATCTTTGTCCATGGACCCGTGTGCCGCCAGAGGCCAGGGTGGGCCGGGGATCGGCCGGAGCGGACGGGACGGGCGCCATGGGCGAGTTCGTGGTGGGTGAGCGGGATTTCCAGCGGGACGGGCGGCCGGTGCGGCTGCTGTCGGGCGCGCTGCACTACTTCCGGGTGCACGAGGCGCAGTGGGGCCACCGGCTGGCGATGCTGCGCGCCATGGGCCTGAACTGCGTGGAGACGTATGTGCCCTGGAATCTGCACGAGCCGCGGCCGGGCGGCTACCGCGATCCGGACGCGCTGGGCCGCTTCCTGGACGCGGTGTCGGCGGCGGGCCTGATGGCGCTGGTCCGGCCCGGTCCGTACATCTGCGCCGAGTGGGAGAACGGCGGGCTGCCGCACTGGCTGACCGGCCCGCTGGGACGGCGGGTGCGGACCCGCGACCGGGCGTATCTGGCGGCGGTGGACGCATGGTTCGGGCGGCTGCTGCCGCAGGTGGTGGCGCGGCAGTACGACCGTGGCGGGCCGGTGGTGATGGTGCAGGCGGAGAACGAGTACGGGTCGTACGGCAGCGACGCGGCGTACCTGGCGCACATGGTGGACCTGCTGCGCGGCCTCGGTGTGACGGTGCCGCTGTTCACTTCGGACGGCCCGGAGGACCACATGCTCACCGCCGGTTCCGTGCCGGGTGTCCTGGCCACGGCCAACTTCGGTTCAGGGGCGCGCGAGGCGTTCGCGGTGCTCCGTCGCCACCGGCCGCGCGGGCCGCTGATGTGTATGGAGTTCTGGTGCGGGTGGTTCTCCCACTGGGGTGAGGCGCCGGTGGCGCGTCCCCCTGAGGAGGCGGCGGAGGCGCTACGGGAGGTCTTGGAGTGCGGTGCGTCGGTCAATGTCTACATGGCGCACGGCGGGACGAACTTCGGCGGCTGGGCGGGGGCGAACCGGGCGGGCGAGCTGCACGACGGGGCCTTGCAGCCGACCGTGACGTCGTATGACTACGACGCGCCCCTCGATGAACGCGGGCGCCCCACGGAGAAGTTCCGGCTTTTCCGCGAGGTGCTGGCGGCGTACGCCCCCGGTCCGCTGCCCGTGCTCCCCGAAGCGCCGCCGGTGCTCGCCGCGCCCGTACGGGCCGAGCCGGCCGGGTGGGCGCCGCTCGCGGACGTACTGGAAGCGCTCGGCGGTCCCGAGGTGGCCTCGGGTGTGCCGCCGGCCTTCGAGGAACTGGACGTGGACCGGGGCCTGGTGCGCTACCGCTTCGAGGTGCCCGGACCGCGCGGGCCGTTCCCGCTGCGGGTGACGGGGCTGCGCGACCTGGCGGTGACGTATGTGGACGGGGTACGGGGCCCGACCCTGAGCGAGGAGGAGGCGGAGATCGGCGCGGCGGTGGCCGGGCCCGCCATCGTGGAGCTGTGGGTGGAGTCGCTGGGGCGCGTGAACTACGGGCCGCGGCTCGGGGAGGCGAAGGGCATCACGGGCGGGGTACTGCACGAGCGGCAGTACCTGCACGGCGTACGGGCGCGCGGGCTGCGGCTGGACGCGCTGGAGGACGCGGCGGCGGTACGGCGGGTGCCGTTCCGGGACGCCGCCGGAGGCGTACCGGGCGAGGGCAAACCGGGCCTCCATCGGTTCGCCCTCACCGTCCCCTCCCCCGGTGACGCCGCCCTCGAACTCCCCGGCCGGGCGCGCGGCTTCGCCTGGATCAACGGTTTCTGCCTGGGGCGCTACTGGGCGGCGGGTCCGCAGCGCACCCTGCATGTCCCCGGCCCGGTCCTGCGCGCGGGCGCCAACGAACTGCTTCTGCTGGAACTGGAGGGCGCCCCCACCGGCGAGGGGGAGCGGGCAGGGGCGCCCCGTCTGATGCCCTGACGGTCAGCCTTCCCGTGCCTCCGATACCCCCGGTACCTCCGGTACTTCCCGTACCTCGAACGCGTCCAGAACGAACTCCGCTTTCCCGTCCTTGCCCGTCTTGCGCAGCCCCACCCACGCCTCGCCGCTAGCCGGGGCGGTGAACTCGTAGGTGTGGGTGGCGGGTGCGGTGGCGACGGGCAGCGGGGTGCGGCTCAGTTCGCGGGTGTCCGGGGTGTCGGCGGCCGTGATCCAGGCGTACTGTCCGGCCTTCTCGTTCTCGTAGCGGAAGCTGACCCGGTAGCGGCGTCCGGGGACGAAGCGCACGGTGTGCGGCACCGTGCGGTACACCAGGCCCTCGTTCTCGCCGCGGGACTTCAGGGACTGGCCGCCGTCGATCACGTCGTCGACGGCCTTGCCGTTCCAGCCGCGCTGGGTGAAGGGCGCGTGCCGCTGCGCGATGTGCGTACGCGGGTCGGTGGCCCGGCCCGCGTCGCCCTTGACGAACGGGCCCCAGCCCTGCGGTACGTGCTCGAAGTCCTCGTGCGCGACGGTGCCCGGCGGATGGGCGGGAACCGCGGGGACCACCCGCACGTTGTCGAAACGAACACGGGGCGTGCCTGCCTCGACACCCAAGGTGAGGGTGACGGGGCCGCCGCCCTCGGGGACGGTGAAGGGGGTGAACATCCGTTGGAAGCGGGTGCCGTGCTTGCGGTCGGCGGCGACGAAGTTCCCGGCGGTGGAGGTCTCGGTCCAGTTGGCGGCCGTGACGCCGTCGCCGGTGCGCACCTCCAGCGTGGCGCGGCGCCGCTCCCCCGGCCGCGCCCCCACCTCCACCTGCACGGAGGCCGCGTAGCTGCCGGGCGCGAGGCGGGCGAGGCGCTGGCTGACGGCGGCCGCGCCGCCCGCGCCGACGACCAGTTCGTAGTCGCCGAGCGGGCTCGCCTCGACCGTTGCGGGCCCGCTGACCTGCCAGGCGTCGAGGGTGCCGGAGTGGAAGCCGGGGTCGGTGAGCGGGGTGCCCTCGCCCCAGCCAGGACTGCCCCGGTCCGGAGCGGGGCGGCGGTGGACGACGTACGGCTGCCCGGCCTCGGCGGTGACGGTGACCTTCCCGCCGCGTACGGCCAGCCGCCGCATTCCGCACCGGCCCTGGTCGGTGAGCCGGTAGAGGTACACGCTCCGGGCGCCCGACCAGCCGCGCGGCAGCGTCCAGGTGCTCGTGCCGCCCGCGGGGTTGTAGTGGTAGAGCTTTTCGGGGTCGGTGGCCCGGCGGGGTTCCCAGGGCAGCAGGTAGCGGCCGCCCTCGTAGACGAGCCGTCCGTCGGTGGTGATGCGGCGGGTGCCGTCGGTGTCCGTGACGGTGGTGGCGGTCGGTCCCTCGAAGGTGATCTCGTGGTCGCGCCAGGTACGGATCGGGTACGCCTGGAGGTACTTGGCGGGCAGCGCGTCCACCCAGATGATCTTGTAGAAGGCGTGCCAGTCGGTCTTGCCGACCCAGCCCTCGAAATTGCCCATCCGCGCGCCGCCGAGCAGCGTCGGCCACTTGTCGGCGAACACGTCCTTCTGGTGGTTGCGCACGAAGCGGATGAGGCGGGAGTTGATGCCGCGCGAGGAGTCGCCGCCGTAGTCGGTCTCGTTGGCCCAGTGCGACCACAGGGCGGAGCGTTCCAGGCCGTGGCCCCATTCGGTGGCCACCTGCCAGCCCTGCTCGCGCAGGTGGCGCTGGAGCCGGTCGGAATTCCAGCCGGACTCGCGGAAGACGTCGATGTAGAGGGTGTTCAGGGCCGGGTCGGTCTCCGCGCGCAGCTGCCGGAAGCGGCGGACGATGTCGCCGGAGACCAGGTCGCGGCGGGCGTCGATGCGGTAGGACTGGTCGAGCCAGTCCCACTGTGCGTCGCTTTTGTCGACCAGGGTCTCGGAGAAGGCGTGCGCCACGGGGTAGGACTCGGTGGCGTTGACGTGGACGGCGAAGTCGCTGTGCCACTTCTTCCCGGCGCGCAGCAGGGTGTTGAGGTCGGCGAGGCCGCCTGCCCGTTGGTTGTAGTTGCCGCCGTAGTCGGGGTGCGCGGAGTCGTGGCCCTCGGACTGATAGCCCTTCAGGAGCGTGAACTGCCGCAGCCCGTCGGTGGCCAGCGCGATCCGCTTGACGTTGTCGAGCGTGGCCAGGAAGGGGTTGGTGGCCTGGCTCGCGAAGTTGAACGGGATGTGCGCGACGACGCGCAGGTGCTGCCGGTCCGCGCCGAGCGGGCTGACCATGATGTCGCGCAGCGCGATGGCGGCGTCCTGCCAGTCGGCGGTGCCGTCGCCGTTGCGGTCGCGGGTGAGGATGACGGTGGCGTACGGCAGGGGCTCGGTGTCGGCCACGGGCGCGGTGGCCGCGCGGTGGGTCCACTGGCCGCAGCCGAGGCGGGCCCAGCGGTGGCCGCCGCTCTGCACGGTCTGCCGCCACAGCCGTCCGTTCTCCCAGGTGGTGGCCCCGGCGGGCTTGTCGTACACGGTGTTGGTCTCGACGGCGGCGGCCAGCCGGCCGGTGGCGGCGACCGCGTACGCGCAGCCGACGGGCGCGGCGTCCACGGGGGTGTCGGGCGCGATCCGTACGAGCGTGTCGCCGCTTCTGGCCTTGTCCAGGTCGATGCGGGCGGCGAGCAGTTCGGCCCCGGGCTGGTCGTCGCGGACGCTCAGCAGGGCGAGCCCGGGGATCTGGAGGGTGCCCACGCGCAGGGCCGGGGTGTCGGCGATCCTGGTGACGCGCCAGTCGACGCGCCATCCGCGGACAGTGATCTCGGCGTCGATCTCGGTGCCGCCGTCGAAGGCGAGCGTGTAGCGGATGCGGCCGGCGGCCCGGCGGGAGGTGACCCGCGGGGTGCGGGCGGTGCCGTCGATGACGACCTGGGTGACGACGTCGGACTGGCCGTACAGGACGGCACCGGTGCCGCGGTCGGTGTACGAGACGACGCGCGGGAAGGCGGTGTCGGCGCGGACCTCCAGCGCGCCGGAGCGCAACACCGCCTCGGCGGCCGCCCGGGGCCACGGGCCGGCCCCGTCGGCGTACGCGCTGCCGCCACCCAGCGGAAGCGCACCCGCGATCCCGGCGAGCGCAGTGCCGACGACAACTTTCCTCCGGCTGGGACGACTCCGGCCCACTCCTGCCGACTCCCCCACGTCCCCCGGCTCCCCCGCACCGGCCAGCCCCTCCGCTCCCGTACGTCCGTTCACGTGCGCTCTCCGTCCTCCGCGCCGGCACTGTCCGTTCGCGGGACAGGGTGCTGGGTGCGCGGCGCGCGGGACCATGGACAAAGACGCGGCGGCTGTTGGACTAACGGACGGGCGGAGGCAGGCACGGCGGGTGACGGACTGCCGAGGAGCGGCCCGGCCGGACGAGCACGCCCCCGGAAACCGTACGGCCCACACC